>JAFGLR010000170.1 GCA_016927955.1 Dehalococcoidales bacterium | reverse complement strand
GACATTAGCAACACGTGCTGAGGACGATATGCCGGTTTTACAGCAATGGGCTCAATACTGGTATGTCTGGGTATCTGTCGCTTTCTTAAACGCCTATCTGGACGGCATAAAAAGTGCCGATTTGTTACCTAAAGACCCGGAGCATTTGAAAATACTATTAACTGCGTTTCTATTGGAGAAGGCCGTCTACGAAATTGGTTATGAGCTTAATAATCGTCCTAGCTGGCTTACAGTGCCACTGCGAAGCATAGCGCAACTTATGGATACCACCATCTAATTGGCGTAAAGACTGACCGATAATCGATTCAGTACCTTAGTCAGTTGCATTATTAAACATATTTATTCACAATGAAGGTAAGAAAAACACGGCGGGAGATAAACTGATAGTGAATATACCAACTGTGCGTTATGATATCAGCCTGCTGACAGATAATGACCTGTATCTTTTTAATGAAGGGGCCCATTTTAGACTTTATAATAAATTTGGATCTCATATCATTAATACGGATAGTCTAACCGGCACCTATTTTTCAGTATGGGCACCGAATGCGAAAAAAGTATCCGTTATCGGCGATTTCAATAACTGGGACAAGTCAGCTTGCCCATTGCAAGCGAGAAATAATTCCGGTATCTGGGAAGGGTTTATACCCGGTCTTGATAAGGGTTTAAAATACAAATATTTTATTGTTTCAAATTATCGCAGCTATCGTGTCGAGAAAACCGACCCCTTTGCCATACGTAACGAAATATCACCTAAAACGGCTTCTATTATATGGGATGTAGATTATGTTTGGGGGGATAAGGTATGGATGCAAAAAAGGCGCGAACGGAATAATTTAAATGCTCCGATTTCTATCTATGAATTGCATTTTGGCTCCTGGCAGAGAAAGCCCGAAGAGGGAAACCGGTGGCTCACCTATCGTGAAATGGCGCCGCGGTTGGCTGACTATGTTAATCAGATGGGATTTTCCCATGTCGAGTTTTTACCGATAATGGAACATCCGTTTTATGGGTCATGGGGCTATCAGGGCACAGGCTATTTCGCTCCTACCAGTCGTTACGGTACTCCACAAGAATTCATGTTTTTGATTGATTATCTTCATCAACACGGAATCGGCGTTATCCTTGATTGGGTACCGTCCCACTTTCCTAATGATGAGCATGGGCTCGGATACTTCGATGGTACTCACCTTTATGAACATCAAGACCCAAAACAGGGCATCCATCCGGATTGGAATAGCTTCATTTTCAATTATAGCCGTAATGAAGTCAGAAGCTTCCTTTTAAGTAGTGCATTATTCTGGTTAGACAAGTATCACGCCGATGGATTACGTGTGGATGCCGTGGCCTCAATGCTTTATCTTGACTACGGACGCAAGGAAGGTGAATGGATACCCAATAAGCATGGCGGGCACGAAAATCTTGATGCAATTTCATTATTACAGCGCTTTAATGAGGAAGTGTATCGTAATCATCCTGATGTGCAGACTTATGCCGAGGAGTCAACTGCCTGGCCTATGGTATCGCGACCTGCTTACATCGGCGGTCTAGGTTTTGGATTGAAATGGGATATGGGTTGGATGCATGACACCCTGGACTACATGGCTAAAGACCCAATATATCGTAAGTACCATCACAAAAACCTCACTTTCCGCTTGATATATGCATTCTCTGAAAATTTTGTTCTTCCACTTTCTCACGATGAAGTAGTTCACGGAAAAAGTTCGCTTCTGGGTAAGATGCCGGGTGACACGTGGCAAAAGTTTGCTAACCTTAGACTTATACTGGGATATATGTATGCCCAACCGGGGAAAAAGCTCCTATTTATGGGCAGTGAGTTCGGGCAATGGAGGGAGTGGAATCATGATGAAAGCCTTGATTGGCATCTGCTAAACTACCCTGAGCATTCTAATCTTAAAAATTGGGTGGCAGACTTGAACAGACTTTATCGCGGTGAGCCGGCTTTATATGAAAATGACTTTACTCAAGCCGGATTCGAATGGATTGACTGCAACGATGTTGAGCAAAGCATAATCAGTTTTATACGGAAAGGAAATGCCCGGGATAGCATTATTTTAGCGGTTTATAATTTCACCTCTGTGCCACGTGTGAACTACCGTGTAGGAGTTCCGCATAACGGTTTCTGGAAGGAAATATTGAATAGTGATGCTAAAGAATATGGAGGTAGCGGCTATGGCAATATGGGTGGGGTGGAAACTGCTCCTATATCATTATACGGGCGACCTTATTCGCTTACTTTAACCTTACCGCCGCTGGGCGTTGTATTCTTGAAATCCCCCGGCTAATATTGCAGACAAGGCAATTATTACTACTGTTTTTACGTTACGTTATTATTATTTTTCAGAATAGGAGATTGCGTAGTTTACATGTCAAATTCAAGGGTAAGCGGCATTTTATTACACCCCACTTCTTTACCAGGTCGGTACGGCATTGGAGATTTAGGAGCAGAAGCCTACCGGTTTGTTGATTTCCTGGCTAGAACAGGGCAATCACTGTGGCAAGTGCTCCCTTTAGGCCCTACCGGTTATGGGAACTCTCCATATATGTGCTTCTCCGCTTTTGCCGGAAATCCACTCCTAATCAGCCCGGAAGACCTCGTAAAGAAGAAGCTTTTAGATAAGAGCGATATAGACAACCCCCCTTCTTTCTCCGATATGCGGGTCGATTATATGCGTGTCAGCAGGTATAAGATGCCCTTACTGAGGAAATCCTTTCTTAACTTTAAAAATAAACATTCGTCCGCACTCCATGAAGATTATCATAGTATTATTCGGCAAAACGCTTCTTGGCTGGAAGACTATGCTTTATTTATGTCCTTGAAACGGGAAAATAACGATTTGTCTTGGCCTGACTGGGACGAAAGAATAACTCACCGAGAATCAATATCCATTGCCGAGTGGAAAGACCGTTTGGATGAAGACATACAATTTCATAAGTACCTTCAATATATATTTATTAGACAGTGGCAATCTCTCAAGCGTTATTGCTGCAGTAAAGGCATAAAGATAATTGGCGACATGCCAATTTATGTCGCCCATGATAGCTCCGATGTATGGGTAAACCGCGACCTTTTCTGTCTCAACGACCATGGATATCCAACTGTTGTTGCCGGAGTTCCTCCCGATTATTTTAGTGCCACCGGGCAGCGTTGGGGTAATCCGCTCTACCACTGGGATTTAATGGAAAAAACCGGATATAACTGGTGGATTGACCGCTTCCGTTTAAATTTCGAACTTGCTGATATCTTGAGATTAGACCATTTCCGCGGCTTTGAAGCATTCTGGGAGATTCCGGCAACGGAACCTACGGCAATAGTTGGAAGATGGGTAAAAGGCCCCGGGGCACAACTATTTGAAGCTATACAAGCTAGCATAGGTAAAATACCGGCTATTGCTGAAGACCTCGGTGTTATAACTCCTGAAGTTGATACTTTACGTGAGCGGTTTAACTTTCCCGGAATGGCAGTACTCCAGATGGCTTTTGGTACTGACCAGAGAGCCATGCAGTACAGACCGCATAATCATGTCAGACATAGCGTTGTATATACCGCGACTCATGACAACAATACCACTATCGGTTGGTTCTCTGCTAAGCCCGGAACTCAGTGTACCCAATCTAAAGAGGAAATAATACAAGAGAGAAAATATGCCCTGAGATATACCGGTAGTAACGGTATGGAAATGAATTGGGACTTTATTCGTCTAGTTCTGGGCTCAGTAGCCGATACTGGTATTTTCCCTCTTCAGGATGTGTTAGGGCTGGGGTCTGAAGCCAGGATGAACTTCCCCGGCACTTCTATGGGTAATTGGGAATGGAGATTCTCATCTAACCAGCTTACAAGAGACATAGTTAGAAGGCTTAATGAATTAACCAGGACTTTTGAACGTCATCCGGGGTAAAATAACCATGAAGTAATAAACACTTGCCTGAAGGGGGGTAATGAACATGAGAAAAGTTATGCAGCTTGTCGGCTTAATTGTTTTTACCGCGGGACTAGTACTCGCTATGGTCGCAGGTTTAATCGCCCCTGAAAACGCCACTGTAATACTGATACTGGTAATTCTTGGGATTATAATAGGATTCTTAAATATTACCGCCAGAGATTTCATACCGTTATCAGTTGCTGCAATAGCCCTAATTGTTGTAGGTACCGCAGGATTCAGCCCCTTGGATCAACTAATCGATGGTTTAGGCTCCCGTATCAATGAAATAGTCCAATATTTAGCAAGATTGATGGCTCCGGCGGCCGTAATTGGAGCGATCAGAGCATTAATAAGCATTGGCCTTCCCAAGTAATATATTTCTCTAACCAGATAGGGGATATCTTGGGATTACTAAATATGTTTGGTTGCGGTTGACGTTCCCCTCAAAAACAGCAACACGCTGATTTAGAGTCCTCCGTGGCAAGGATTAACTTGAAAGCACGACAGGTACAGCGAGGAACAGATCATCACGGTTCTTAAAGAAGGTGAGGCCTGGGCTAAGGTAGCCGACCTCTGCCGGAAGTATGGCATGAGCGATGCTAACTACTACAACTGGAAGTACAAATACTCCGGGATGACGGTTAGCGACCTTAAAATACTCAAATCTCTGTAAGAAGAAAACTATCGGTTAAAGCAGATAGTAGCCGAACAGTCCCTGGATATACGGGCATTAAAAGACCTGCTCTCAAAAAACTTCTAATGCCCGAGGCCAAACGTCCGGCGGTTACTCATACCAGGAAAAGTCTTGGGCTAAGTGAAAGAAAATCCTGCTTGCTGGTTAATATTTCCACATCGGTATATCGGTATCAGCCAAAGGAAGGTGATGATACCGGCTTGCGATAGCGTTTACGCGAGTTGGCGGACTAACGGAAACGGTTTGGCAGTCCCCGACTTCATATTCTGCTGAAATGGAGGGGTTAGTCATCAATCATAAGCGTACCGAGAGAATGTTCGGATATTGAAGTCGATACATCTATAG
>JAFGLR010000169.1 GCA_016927955.1 Dehalococcoidales bacterium | reverse complement strand
GGTCAATAACTACCTGGAATTGTGGAGCAAGGAAGGTTGGGAGTCAGAGAAATCAATCAGTCAGGAACAAGCCTGGCAAATTATCGAGGGCCTGGAGAATCGCTAGTTATGGGGTCTGATAATGTCCACTCACATTCCGGTACTAATAGAAGAGGTAATTGAAGCACTGACAATCCAGCCAGGGGGACGTTACATCGATTGTACTCTGGGGGGTGGCGGTCATGCTTCAGCGATACTTGCGAAAAGTTCGCCGGGCGGTCAGCTTTTAGGAATAGAGGCCGACCCGGATAATATTAAAATAGCCCGCGAGAAGCTGGCGGAATACGGTGATGCGGCGGTTACCGTTAATGATAATTTTGCCAACCTGGAAGATATCGCCGAACGTTACCATTTCCGGCCGGTTCACGGTATCCTTTTTGATTTAGGGTTGTCCTCATTACAGTTGGCGGATAGCGGGCGTGGTTTTAGCTTCCAGCAGGAAAAGCCGCTGGATATGCGTTTTAATCCGGCTCAAAAAACTACCGCCGCTGATATGGTTAATACACTTTCTGAAAATGAACTCAACCGTGTTTTAAGGGACTACGGTGAGGAAACCAACAGCCGCCGGATATCCGCAGCTATCGTCAGGAACCGTCCCATCAGGACAACGTTGCAACTGGCTAATATAGTTGAACAGGCGGTAGGCGGCCGTTACGGCCGGATTCACCCCGCCACCAAGACTTTCCAGGCATTACGCATTGTTGTCAATAACGAGCTGGGAAATTTAAAATCCGCTCTGAAACAGGCACTCAGTCTGCTAGGCCACGAAGGCCGGCTGGTGGTTATCAGCTATCATTCGCTGGAAGACCGTATCGTCAAGCAGTTTATGGCGGAAGAAAGCCGCGACTGCATTTGCCCGCCGGAATTACCGGCCTGCATATGTAAACATAAAGCTCAGCTTAAAACAGTCAACAAGAAAGTAATTACACCATCACTCGCCGAAGTAAGGACTAACCCGCGGAGCCGCAGTGCCAAATTGCGTGTCGCGGAACGGATTATCCGCCAGAATGAAAAATTTATTACTCTCGGTAAAAGTTGTGTCTTAATCAAGGTTAAAAATAAGGAATGGAGAACCCCCGTTCGCAGAAATCTCCAAAAGGAGGTTATAACGATGTGAGGATAATGAGGGTGCCGGATAAAAACTTTGGAGGTATGAAAGAGAAATGAAAAAGAAAACCATTACAGCAATTGATGTCGGCACGACTAAAGTATGCACCGCCGTAGCTACGGTAGATGAAGGCGGCGGAATGCAGCTTATCGGTATAGGCATGGCTCCTTCTCGAGGCTTGCATAAGGCAATGGTGGTCAATATCGGCGAGGCTGCCGAGGCCATCCGCGAATCGGTCAAGAAGGCGGAGCAATATACCGGGATGAAGATTGAATCGGCCTATGTGGGTGTTACCGGCCGTCATGTTACTTCATTGAATAATAAAGGGGCCGTGGCGATTACCCGCAATGACCGGATGGTCCGCTCGGAAGATTTAAGAAGGGTGCTTCGCAGCGCTCAGAGTATTGTTAAGCTGCCCAGCGATAGGAAACTAATTCATGTCATTCCGCGTAACTATACTGTAGATGGACAGGTAGGCGTGAAAAACCCGGTAGGTATGCATGGGACGCGGTTGGATGTGGAAACCCATGTAATTACCGCAGCGGTAACCTCGGTGCAGAACCTGGTGAAATGCGTTCGCCAGATTGGTATAGATGTCGATGACCTAGTGCTGGAACCGGTGGCAAGCAGTGAAGCCGTCCTCACCGAAGAGGAAAAACATAATGGCATAATACTGGCTGACATCGGCGGCGGTACTACGGACATCTGTATCTTCCGAGAAGGTAGTATCTGGCATACCGGCGTAATTCCGGTAGCCGGCTATCAGCTTACCCGGGACATAGCTATCGGTTTGGGCATACCTTTTGAGGTAGCCGAGGAAATGAAAAAACGCTACGGTACCGTGTTACCGGTTTATGAAGGTAAAGAAAAAGATGTGGCCGTCTCTACGGATAGTCACGGAGGCGTATCTCACCAAGACCTGTGTGAGATTTTAAAAGCCCGTGTCGAAGAAATATTACGGCTCATTATTCTTGAGTTACCTCGTAATGAATACGAAAGCCTAGTGCCGGGCGGTTTGGTACTGACCGGAGGTAGTTCCAATCTTTCGGGTATGGCAACTCTGGGTCAGCAAATACTGCAAATTCCGGTTAAAGTCGGGACACCGCAAAATATACGCGGTATGGCAGACACACAAAGAGACCCGTTGTATGCTACAGCACTTGGTATGTTACTCTGGGCTGCTAAAAATAGCGATGTACGTACCTGGAAGGGCAATGGTTTCTGGGGGAACAGGGTGACACGGTTATTCTCTAGATTCAGGGGATTATTTCGCTAAATAAAAATTAAGCTAGACGGAGATATATTAAGGAGGAAATTATGGCTAAACAAAGTTTCTACGCAAGTCCGGTCAAAATAAAAGTTATCGGTGTTGGTGGTGGCGGCTGTAACGCTATCACCCGGATGATACGGGAACAGGTTCGCGGTGTCGATTTTATTGCGATGAACACCGATTCCCAGGCGCTGCAACTGACCGAAGCAGCAATACAATTTCAGTTAGGAGAAAGGGTTACCCGGGGACTTGGCGCCGGCGGAGACCCTGTTATGGGGCAAAAGGCCGGTGAAGAAAGCCGTGATGAGTTGAAAACGCTAGTCGGCGGTGCGGATATGGTATTTGTTACCTGCGGTATGGGCGGCGGTACCGGAACCGGGGCTGCCCCGATTGTCGCTGATATCGCCCGGCAATCAGGCGCGTTGACTATTGCCGTAGTGACCAAGCCCTTTGCGTTTGAGGGCAATCAACGGCGAAAGAATGCCGAACAGGGCATCTCTTTGATGTTAAACAAATGCGATACCCTTATCGTTATCCCGAACGACCGTTTGCTGGAAATGTGTAACGAGAAGACCGGTATCGATGAAGCGTTTCAGCTTTCAGATGACGTATTAAGACACGGTGTTCAGGCAATTTCAGAAGTTATCACCGCACCCGGCATGATTAACCTGGACTTTGCCGATGTCAAAGCCATTGCCAAGAATGCCGGTCCTGCCTGGATGTCCATTGGTGTCGGCAGCGGGAAAAATCGGGCGATTGATGCTGCGAAAGAAGCTTTAGCCAGTCCGTTACTGGATGTGGCGATTACCGGAGCCAGGGGTGTGTTGTTCAACGTTGTCGGTGGCAAGGACCTCACCCTCTTCGAAGTTAATGAGGCGGCAGAAGTTATCAAGAAAGCGGTTGACCCGGAAGCTAACATTATTTTCGGTGTGGCTCATGACGACCGGATGGATAAAGACGTTCGTATTACTCTAATTGCTACCGGCTTTACTACTGTCGGCACAGGCGAGCGGATTTATGATGACGATCTTTCCAGGACGTTAAAAGAAATCAAGAGCGAAGATGAGTTAGATATGCCCTCTTTCCTGCGGCGGTCCGGGTACGCACCGCGGCGGCAGGCGATTCCGCAGACCAGGATTATCACGCCGCAAAATAAACCGGTTATGCAGAATAAAGGTGTACGGCAATCGATTCACGAGCTCGTACACGAAGAAGACTAAACAACCGTTTACTTAGCTAAACGCATAACCGGCTTTAGTAGACCGGATGTGGAGCCGGTTAGTTTAGCCTTAATATAGGAGGCTGAAGGGGAGTAGAAACACCCTTCAGCCTCCGCATTGTTTTAAAAGGGTGGTTAAAAATAACTCAAGGGTAAATCGGATTATGAAGGTTATATAAAGTCGCTTTTATCTTGAAAGACCGATATTAAATGCGGTATAGTTTAGCTTTAGAAAATGAAGAAATCCGGTAGAAACAAACTTGGAGCTGCTTATCAAATCTGAGGAATCCTTATTTAAAAGGGTAGGTAGTTTTCTTCTCGGGCACAACATCGAATCTTATCTGGTAGGTGGTATCATTCGCGATATGTTGCTCGGGCGGGAAACGGCAGACATCGATATCGCGATAAAAGGCGATTCGCTTAACATTGCTGCACAAATAGCCCGGGAAATCGAAGGTACCTTCGTCCTGCTGGATGAAGAAAACCGTGTTGGGCGGGTAGTGGTAACCGATAAGGATTCGCATAATGCTCTTACCTTCGATTTCACTACTTTGAGGGGAAGTATTGAAGAGGACCTCCGCGAGCGCGATTTTACCATCGATGCGCTGGCGATAGATATAAGCCGGATATCACCGGAATCCCTGTGCTTTAACAAATTGCTACCGGAATTAGTCCGGGCGACGATTATCGATACCGCAGGCGGCCTGGACGACCTGCATCAGGGTATCATCCGGGCCATCAATCTCGACGTATTTAAAAAAGATGCCGTGCGTCTTTTAAGAGCGGTACGTTTGAAAGCGGAACTGGATTTCATTATCGAAACTAAAACCGAGATACTAATTAATCGTGATTGCCGTTGGATATCCGGGGTTTCAGGAGAGCGGGTCAGAGAAGAATTACTGAAGATGTTAGCGGTACCGGATTCCGGTAAACTGGTAAGTTACCTTGATAATCTGGGAATATTGACCGTGATAATTCCGGAATTAATACCGGCCCGGGATACGACCCAGCCGGTCGAGCATTACTGGAACGTATTGAAGCATTCCCTGAATACCGTAATCGCTGTGGATTATTTACTCCGCCGCGGCGAATGTGAGTTCGGTAAAGAAGAAATCCTGGCTGCCGTACCGTGGTCGGAGAATCTGGCGAATTATTTTGAAAGTGAAGTCGGTTTTCACAGCACTAGAGCGACATTATTAAAAATTGCTGCACTGCTGCATGATATTGCCAAGCCGCAGACTAAAATGCCGGCGGAAAACGGCCGGGTTCGTTTTTTGGGACATGATAAAGAGGGAGCGGAAATCGCAGGCGGAATACTGGAGCGATTACGTTTCAGTACGAAGGAAACCAGACTGGTACAAAGTGCAGTGCAGTACCATATGAGACCGACGCAGCTTAGCCAGGGAGAAGCATTACCGTCGCGCCGGGCTTTATACCGGTATTTCCGCGATACGGGTGAGGCGGGTATCGATATCTTGTATTTGAGTCTGGCCGACCATCTGGCCACCAGGGGGCCAAAATTGGACATTAGCCTCTGGAAAGAGCATACTAAAGAAGTTGCATTTATATTAGAACAGTATTATAAGGCTGCGGAAACGATTAAGCCGGTCAGGCTGGTAGACGGCAATGATTTAATTAACATCTTCGGCCTGAAACCGGGACCGGAAATCGGTGAATTGCTGGAGCAAGTTAAAGAAGCGAGTGCTGCCGGTGAGATTAAAAGTCGAGAAGAAGCCTTAAATTATATTCGTAACATACTAACGCGGAGAACAGGAAAATAGCTATGAACAAAAGAAACATTACTATTCTCATCATCCTGATAGCTGTGCTGGCATTTGCCGTATCGGCACTGGTTTTTCCGTTGTTCGGACGGGATAACCTGCAGCTTGGTCTGGACTTAAAAGGCGGTGTGCTACTGGAGTACCAGGTACAATTCCCGGAAGGTACCAGTGAGGCCCAAAAAGCCACCATGTTAGACGAAGCTAAGGAGATTATCCGGTCCCGTATCGACGAATTCGGAGTAACCGAACCGATAGTTCAATCGATAGGTGGTGAACGAATTTCCATACAGCTGCCCGGTTTTACCGATATCGAACAGGCCAAGAGCCTGGTTGAGGAAACCGGTTACCTAGAGTTCCGGGAAGTCGAGTTAGACAGTGAAGGTAACCCTGTAACACTCGATACTTATCTCAAGATGGAGCAACCGGCTTTCGTAAATACGAATGAAACCGGGGACCGGTATTTCGTGACTATAGGACAAAATATACCGACAGCGGCAATATTAACAACAAATAGCGAAGGGGAACTTACTTTCGTCGATATTGACGGTAATCCCCTTGATGCAAGTACCTTACAAAGTGCAGCGGCATCTTTATACTCCTGGATTGCTGCCAGAGGTAATAACGGAGTTCAGCTTACCGGTGCGTTGTTGTCTAAAGCTGAGGCAGATGTGCAAACCCAAACGGTAGGCTCGCAAGCAGTGGTAAAGATAGCCTGGAATAATGAAGGGACAACGATTTTCGATAACATAGCTGCCCGGTTGTATGTCAGGCCAGACAATTCTGCACAGAGATGCCTGGGTATATTCTTGGATGAGAAAATGATATCTGCACCCAAGATTCTAGATAATTCATACGAAGGTGTTGCAGTTATCGAGGGTGGTTTTACTATGGAATCGGCCAAGCAGCTTGCCAACTTCCTGAAATCCGGTTCGTTACCGATTCCGGTACAAAAACCGGCAATATACGAACAGGTGGTCTCGGCAACTCTGGGGGCCAACTTTATTAATTACAGTGTTGAGGCAGGCATTGTTGCCCTGATATTAATAATCGCGTTTATGTTATTTTACTACAGGATGTCCGGTTTAATGGCGATACTGGCCCTGATGTTTTATGGGGCCGTCGTCCTGGCAATATTCAAGCTGGTGCCGGTAACACTTAGTCTGGCCGGTATTGGCGGTTTCATATTGTCATTCGGTATGGCGGTAGATGCTAACATACTGAACTTCGAGCGTATGAAGGAGGAAATCCGGCTGGGTAAAGCACTCGGTTCGGCTATCGATTATGGCTTCCGGCGGGCCTGGCTGGCTATCCGTGATAGTAACATAACGACACTTATAGCCTGCGTTGTCCTGTACTGGATAGGTAATACTGTTATTGCCGGTGATGCAGTAAAGGGTTTTGCGTTAACACTGGCAATAGGTATTATTGTTAGTATGTTCTCCGCTCTTATTGTAACAAGGGTACTGTTAAATCTTTTTGTCGGTACTAAAGCCGGTATGCATACTTCCTGGTTCAGTACCTGGTCGGGGAGGAAATAATGTT
>JAFGLR010000168.1 GCA_016927955.1 Dehalococcoidales bacterium | reverse complement strand
GGTCTGCTGAATTTTACGCCTGAACCATAGGCGTGAAGTCGTAAATGAATAAAGGAACCTTTTTAAAAAGAAACTGGCTTTTGGGACGGGGAGTTCAACCAGAGTGCATCTCGGCCTGCGTAGCGGATTAGCGGAATTAACCCAGCCTTTCCCTTCATTTTAAGTAACCAAAATACTATTTCCCTAAATCACTTATTAGCTAACTTTTTCTTTAACCTTAAGCCTCAGAATATTTTATTAAGTCCTGTCCTTTGGTTACTAGTTTCCGATTGATATGCATTATCTATACCATACATGTATGATAACTCCAAATACTTCATGTAGCTTTATAACCTCATTACCGTTTTGTTAGATATATTCACCAACCTCGTTACTCCAGCTTTAAGAAATAGTAACAGTTGCACACGATTTTTCTTCAAATTATTAGTCCGTGCCAGGCAACAAGTTCGTCATCGCTGGCTACGGTAGCCGTGACTCCACAAGCATCCTGCTGGGCTAAAAATACAGCACACGCCACCATCTTATCCGGCGATTGCCACTCCGATTTGTCAGCATCGGCCATCCAAAAACGCATGCCCTCCGTATTAACCACTCGAACCGGTTTTATCGCATTAACGGCAATATTATCTTTACCCAGTTCGGAGGCCAGACCGAAGGTAAACCTTTCCAGCCCGGCTTTAGCCACCCCATAAGCAACTCCGGTCGGTATCGGAACATCCTCATGCCGGTCATTGGCTGCGAGCGACGATATATTGATGATACTCCCCCCTCCCCGCTTCACCATCAAGGGGATAACCGTTTTACAGCACAGAAAAGCTCCGATGATGTTAACCCTTATTACCATCTCCCACCGCTTAAGTGGTGTTTCCACTACCGGCGCGTAAAAGGCAACTCCGGCATTATTTACCAGGATATCTACTCCGCCAAATTCCTGTTGGGCTTTCTGTACCATCGCGTTAACGCTATCCTCGCTCGTAACATCACACTGTACCGGCAGAGCCTTCTGTCCGATTGCCTTTACTTCTTCGGCAGTTTTAAAAATACTGCCGCCGAATTTGGGATTCTCGACATCACTTCTAGCAGCGATTACCACATCAGCCCCTTCTCTGGCAAAACCAAGAGCAATGGCCTTACCCAGACCACGGCTGGCTCCGGTTACTATGGCTACCTTACCTTTTAGTTTCATATTATCCCCTTAATAACTGTTTCTCCTTATTCTAGAATTTCATTAATAAAAGGGAACTATTTATAATCGTAAAACCCCTTGCCGGTTTTTCTACCCAACCAGCCTGCTGCTATCATTTTTTGTAAGAGTACCGGGGGCATGAACTGTGGATCCTTATATTTTTCATACATATCGATACATCCATTGTAAAGGACATCATTGCCCAGAAAATCAGTCATTTCCAGCGGCCCCATCGGATGGTTTAAACCCTGTTTACAGGCGGTATCGATATCTTCCTTGGTAGCAATTCCCTGTTCCAGCAAACGGATAGCATTAAGTGTAAAAGGCATTATCAGGCGATTAACGATAAACCCCGGGGTATCCTTAACCACGACGGGTGATTTACCGATAGCTTTAACGAATTCTCTTGCCGATTCAATAGTTGCATTACCGGTAGCGATACTACAAACGATTTCCACCAGTTTCATAACCGGAACCGGGTTAAAGAAATGCAAGCCTAAAACTCTATCCGGACGGTTAGTCGCAATAGCGATATCGACAATAGAAAGTGCTGAGGTATTGGTAGCTAGTATAGTTTTCTCCGGACAAATTTTATCTAATTGGGAGAATACATGCTTTTTCATATCCAGTTTTTCTGGGACAGCTTCGATAACCAGGTCACAATCCTTCATGTCGACAATATCGATAGTCCCCTTAATACGCGTCAAAATAGTATCTTTATCTTGAGCGGTAATTCTATTTTTCTCAACGCTCTTGCAAAAATAAGTGTTAATAGAGGTCATACCCTTTTTAAGGTAATCGTCGTTTGTTTCGGATACGGTTACCATAAAGCCTGCCTGAGCACACACCTCCACGATACCGGCACCCATGGCACCGCAACCCACTACGCCAACTCTCTTTATCTCCATTTTAATCTCCTTACTAAACCAAAAGTAAATCCACCGTGTTTTTATTATCTAATCTCTTTCTAAAATAACGGCCTGACCCTGTCCGCCACCACCACACAAACCCGCTAGACCTACTTTCACCCCTCTTTTTTCCATTTCATGAATAAGAGATACCACAATACGACAGCCCGTATTCCCAATGGGATGTCCGAGAGCAATACCGCTACCATTGACATTCACAATGTCACGATTTAGGCCTAACTCCCTTTCAACGGCTACGGATGGCGCCGCAAAGGCTTCGTTTATTTCGAATAGTTCAATATCACTTAACTTATACCCGGTTTTATCGAGGAGCTTTCTTATCGCAAAAATCGGACTGATACCCATTATAGTGGGGTCGACACCTACCGCCACACTGCCAACGATACGCCATCTTCGCTTCGTTTCGTACTTATCGGCCAGTTCCCGAGACAGAATTAATACGCCAGAAGCTCCGTCATTCATTCCCGACGAGTTACCAGCAGTTACGGTGCCATCCTTCTTAAATGCCGTCGGCAATTGGGCCAGCTTTTCCAGTGTCGTATCCGGCTTAGGATGCTCATCTTTCGATATGATAACATCCGGACGCCCTTTCTTACCGGGTATCACTACCGGTACTATTTCTTCTTGAAAACGACCGGTTTCCTGGGCTTGCTTTGCCCTCATCTGGCTGGTAAAAGCAAACTCGTCCTGGGCTTCCCTCGAAATATGATATTGCTCGGCCACATTTTCTGCAGTCATTCCCATAATAAGACCGCTGTATTGGTCGAAGAGACCGTCCCATACGCCATCATTAATCTGTTGATGGCGCATCCTGAACCCCCACCTGGCCCCGTACATTGTATAGCCAACGTTGCTCATACTCTCCCCGCCACCCGCGAGAACCGCCTCCGAATCGCCTAAGCGAATATTCATGGTTCCGATGCGAATGGCTTCCATCGAGGAACAACAAGCCCGGTTAAGCTGAACGGTCGGCACACAATCAGGAATACCAGCCTTTAACTGAGCTGTCCTCGCTAAACCGTTTTCGTCACTTCTGGCCATAGTCGTCCCCCAGAAGACATCGCTTATCTTATCTTTCGGAAAGTTAGCTCTGGCACATACCTCTTTCATTACCAGCGTCGCCAGCTCCGTGTGTAATACATCCCTCAACACCCCACCGAAAGAACCGATAGGCGTCCTTACCGCCGATACGATTATTGAATCTCTTTTATCTTTTGACATATTTTTAATTCCCCTTTTTATTAAAGATGTTAATCTGGTCTTCTTTTTTCCCTTACATGTTGGTTATATTTTACAAAATGAAACCGTATTGACTTCTTATTATTTTCCTTTAAAATTTGGTTTTCTTTTTTCCGAGAAAGCACTTACGCCTTCGTTAAAGTCCTCGCTTTGTTCAACACTACGTAAGAGTTTAGTCTCAATACGAAGGCCTTCGTCTAAAGTCGTATCCAAGCCGCTGTATATCGCCTCTTTAGTAGCTCTAACCGCTAGAGGAGCTGCTCTGCAAATACTCTCCGCCCATTCTTTAGCAGTACTCATTAATTTCTCTAAAGGAACCACCGCATTTATTAATCCGATATGGTAAGCCTCACTTGCATCGATAATCTTTCCGGTAAATAGCATTTCAGCCGCTTTGCCCGTACCGATCAACCGCGGGAGCCTCTGCGTACCGCCCCACCCCGGAATCAACCCAACATTTACCTCGGTTACACCGAAACGGGCATTCTCAGAGGCGATTCTAATGTCCGCGGCCAGCGCAAATTCCAGACCGCCGCCAAGTGCCAGACCGTTTACAGCAGCTATTATAGGTTTATTGATTTCTAATCCACGCAGAATCGTCGGCGGTAATTCACCGCCTGACTTCATGAAAGGTAATGTCTCCTTGATATCGGCTCCGGCACAAAAAGCTTTGTCTCCGGCTCCGGTAATAATACCGACCAGGGCTTCCGGATCCTCCCGAAAGTCGATGAGGTACTTATGGAATTCTTCAATCCCCAAAGGATTCATGGCATTCATTGCCTCAGGACGGTTAATCGTGAATATTACAGTTTTACCCTCTTTTTGATATTCAATAACCATACCCACTCCTTACCGTATTTTTTGGGCTTGTCTGTTCGAACCACTGGACTAATCACTAATTAATACTAATTCCATGTAATTTACCAATTATAATTTTAAGCGAGAGGGTAGGAGCACACCACCTACTCCTACCCCCTCTATATAAAGGAGGGTAATGAAAACCCCAGAAATCTAATTCATTAACTTCTATTAATTAATAGGAATACGTCTTACTGGGAAATTCCGGTAGCTGGCTGTAAATCGGGTCTTTGATATCTTTAATCCGGGCAGCCCGCTTAGCCGCTGACTTATAGCGTTCGAAATCAGCCAAACCGAAGATAGACATCTTCTGGGCGGCTAGAGAACCTT
The DNA here is from genome assembly GCA_016927955.1 of Dehalococcoidales bacterium. Classification (GTDB taxonomy): domain Bacteria; phylum Chloroflexota; class Dehalococcoidia; order Dehalococcoidales; family JAFGLR01; genus JAFGLR01. The sequence continues at coordinate 15,817 of JAFGLR010000168.1, read as the reverse complement.
CCGCATGTATTGTTAATACATCTTCATAGGAGCTGGTCAGGTCCCGGATAAGTTTGATTACTTTCAACCTGTCTTCCGTGGGAATACCGGCTTTACCACCGAAATACTTCTCCATCAACGGTCGTTCTATCGGATTAGACCAATCTTTAAATGACGGGGCCGTCGCTACAATACCGCCGGCGATATCCTGGAGATATTTAGTAGCCTGATGCCAGTTGTCCGCAAAGAAAAGCTTACAAATATTGGCGATCATCGGATTCGGGTAAACTAGGTTACTATCCGGCTCAGTCACACAGTGTTCGCAAGCAGCCCGGCCTAGCACTTCGACGGCCTCGGTATATTGGATTAACCAGGAGAGCTTCTCCTGCACGTGTGAAGCTTTTTCGATACCGTTGTATTCCGCCATCAGAATCGCCGCTCCGGTAACCATTTCCAGCTCGGCAGCCTTATAAGTCTCGGCACTCAGACGGTGGAAGTTGCCGAACATATAGGCGATGTCCCCGGCCAGTTCCCATTCTTTCTTTAAAAATATTCTTTCATTCGGGATAAAAACATCATCGAATACGACCAGAGCATCGTTAATATAACTACTGGCACTGACCGGGTAATCGAAGAAATTACCCGGTTCCCTGGCTTCACACTCGGTACTAATAAAAGTTATACCTTTGGCATTTGCCGGCACCCCGAAAGATACGGCGTAGTCCTTATCATCTTCCTTCATCGCCCGGCAGGGCACGACAATCAACTCATTCGTGAGCGGTGACTGGCTGATATGGGTTTTAGCCCCGCTTACAAATATGCCGTCTTCGGTCTCTTTAACAATATGTACGTAATAATCTTGGTGCGGTTGCTGTTTCGAAGGACGCAAACTCCTGTCGCCCTTAACATCGGTCATCGCAAGCGCCAAACTTAGGTCGTTCTTTTGCAGGTACTTACGATACTCCTCGACGTTTTTAGCGTAGCTCGTGCCATGTTTCTTATCTACCCGCTGTGAGACTACGGTAACGGCGTTTAGCCCATCTTTGCCTACGAATTTAGCACCGGAAGGCTTACCGTAACATACTCTGGCCATCAGCTTAACCAGTTCCCGTAAACGAAGCAGGTCTTCACGGCTTCGCTGAGCGGAAAGGATAAAGGGGACAGTATCCCCCTCTTCATTTTCATCCAGTATTAATGCTTTATATGTAGCGTCGTTCTCTAAAACATAGTCCATCGCTATCCAATCGATGCATAGCCTTAAGAAGGGATGTTTGGTAACATCCTCTACTCGCTCGCCTTCATAATATACGACTCGACCGTCCTTCAAGCTATTGATGTAATCCAGTGGTTTCTTAATCGCCATTTCAGTTTTTCTCCTTTTATATATCTTAATTTTTCGATGTTCAGTCCGTGCCAGGCAACCAGTTCGTTATCGCTGGCTACGGTAGCCGTAACCCTTTGAGCATCTCGTTGGTTATCAGAAATCTCCCAGCGAGAATTTCTGAACACTAAACACATATCAACCATTCCTATTTTAATAACGAGATTAAGAAATAATGCGGCAACAATCATAATAAAGCTAATTTATTTTTAATATGCGATTTTGTTTCCTTAAGCCTATAACGAAAGGAACCGTATATAAAATAAAAGGTCATTCATCATTTTATTCCAGAATAACCCAGATCTAAAGCCTTCAAATTTAAAGCTAACTTTTCTCCGCTAAAACTCATCTCAAGGCGCTTTTTAAATTGTTTTAAATTTAAAGGTAATAGCCCAGTACCGATTAATGCTCCTACCATTATCATATTCGTTATCAAAGGTACCCCTAAGTCTATTGCTTTTTGTGATGCGTCTAAGTACCATAATTTTTTAGATAACATTTTAATTGAGTGTTTTATCTTATCAAGATCAGGATATTTAATTTCACCCATAGCCACTGCCATTGGATACACTGGCCTAGAATTAGTAATAACATACGTATTTTCATTGCCAAAGATTGATAGAATGCGCAAAGATTCCATAGGCTCTAGCCCCAATATAATATTTGCGTGTCCTTCAGGTGTTATCGCGCTATAGCTTTTATTCTTTGATATTCTGACGTGACTCGCTACAGGTCCTCCTCTTTGAGAAACTCCGTAAGTTTCCCCAACGGTAACTTGATAATTATGCTCTAACAGAGTCTCCCCAATTAACCATGAAATTAATACATTACCTTGACCTCCTACTCCAGTTATGATCAAATTCATAGGGTCATTTTTTAGCGTGGTCAATTAATAGCCTCCTTAATTATGGCCGATTGCGGACATATTTCGGTACATACTCCACAACCAATACAAATAGCTTCATCTATACTTGCTTTCTTTTTCTCGTTATCCCATATTAAACCAGGACACTTGAAAATTCGTGTGCAAAATCTGTTACAACCACATTCTTCTCCCAAGCATTTCTTCTGATCAACATATACTTTATAAAGTGTTTTCTTCAATCTTCCCTTTAAAGCACATTCTCTACGGCTGATTAGAACCCTGGTTTTCCCTTTATCATTAAGAAGGTTTAAAAAATTATCTTTCGTACCTTTTAGGTCATACGGATCGGTAACTATAACAGGTATGTCCAAAGCTCTACAAAGTTTTTCAATATCTATTGAAGGAACTTTTTGACCGGTAGCATCAATTTTAACCCCCGGATGAGGTTGAAAACCGGTCATCGCCGTACCTGAATTATCTAATACAACAAGTATAAAATCAGACTGGCAATGGACCCCATTAATCAAAGCTGGTATGGCAGCGTGGAAAAAAGTTGAATCACCACATGTTGCTAATACAGGTTGAGTAAAACCGAATTGATTTAATTTCCCCATGCCGGTAGCTATACCGATACCAGAACCCATCCCATGCAGAGTTCGAAGTTGCGAATAACCGCTAGGCCCTAAACCCATACCATAGCATCCTATATCTCCTGTCACAACCCCATCCCGTCCGTCCAGTTTTAATGCTTCTTTTATCGCCCAAAAAGTTGCTCGGTGAGGACAACCAGCACATAATTGAACAGCTCTTGTAATAATTTTTCCCTTTACCAATACTTGAGATTTATGGTCATATTCAGCTTCTTTTGAAAAATACTCAACTTCTTGTATTTTCGCTATTGCGTTGATAACTGAATCAGGATTAAGTTCGCCATAAGGATTAATATGCCCAGATTCTTTTCCAAAGAAAACCCATCTCATCTCCTGACCTAAATCAGTGGCTATTTCTTTGACATTATTTTCCAAAAAAGCATCTACTTCTTCGATAAATAAAATTTTCTCACTCTTACTTAAATATTTTTTTATTAGTTTTGTTGGTAATGGCCAAGTTGTACCTACTTTTAGTATTCCAACTTTTTCCCCCATCGAAAGTAAATCAACTGCTTCGACGGAATAAAGCCACCCGCTTCCGCAAGTAATTATTAACAAATCCGGGATCGGAGGACCTGAATAAATATTAAATGGGGACGACTCAAATATATCTCTTATTTTCCCCAAACTATCATGAAGCATTTTATGACAATAAGCTGGCATAGTGAAATTCACGGCAGCAAAAGGCTTCATTGCCGTATCAAAGTAAGCCTCTCCTTTAATATTGGGCAACTTGCCGAATGAAACTGGGCCTCTAGCATGAGATATTCTAGTGACACTACGCACTAGACAAATGTTAGATATTTCTTCCGAAAGACTAAATGCCCATTTCGTCATATCCTTCGCTTCTTGGAAAGTTGCTGGCTCTAATAACGGTAAATCTAATATTTTGGCAAAGTGTCTCGAGTCTTGTTCGTTTGAGCTGGATATTCCAGATGGATCATCGCATACTACTAAGACCAATCCTCCTTTAGTACCCGTCAGATTCAGATTAGCTAAAAAGTCCGAAGCGACATTAAGCCCGTTTTGTTTCATTGCTGAAATAGCTCTTAATCCTGTGAAAGAAGCTGCGGCTGCTACCTCAAGTGCTACCTTTTCATTCACAGACCATTCCACATAAATATTGCGTTCTTTAGCTGCTTGAGCTAAAGTCTCTAATATTTCAGTTGATGGTGTCCCTGGATAAGCAGAGGCTACTCGAACCCCTCCCTCTATTGCTCCACGAGCTATAGCTTCGTTACCCATTAACAGTCTTTTTTCACCGTGTATATTATCTGTTATGTTTGGCACTATCTATTCCTCCGATTATGCTTCAATTAGTTTAATTAGCTTTTTATAATTATTATTTAAGTAATACAAATCCTTTTCATTGCCTGTTCTATCAATAATGTTTTTTAACGCTCTCTTTTTCTTTAAAATCGATGCATCCTTAAGGTGATTAAAATTCCTTTTCGGTAATTCCTGTATTTCGATAACTTTTTCTGCAACAGCTTTTTCAACTAATTCCAAGCCCATCTGGCTTCGTATCAAAATCGTGTTCCAATCATTAACACCCTCTACTGTGCCCACAGATATGTCAGCGAACTCGGCTGTCATATCAATACAATAAGAACACGAAGTTTTGATATATTGTCTAATTTCATTTAGAGGTATTGATATTGCTTGAGATGTCGTTTTGACTTCGAACGAACTAGCCGGCGGAGGAGGAATATCAACCCTTGTAATTGTTGTATTTTTAACTCTTGTGGCTAAGAACTCCGAAAAACTATCATATGATAAAGCCCAAGTGCAAAAAAGCCCAATAGTTAGCTTGAGCTTATTAATACTTGTTTTATTATCTGGCGTAGCTATTTTCATTTTAGCCAGAGCTAAAATCTGGCAGGGTGTACCGGTAACTCCAATTCGGGAGTTATTACCGGCTGCTACTGCTCGGTTAAAAACTTCCAAAATTGGTACTGCGATATAACTAGAACCTGAACAATCCAATACCTCTTTCCTAGTCGTAGCTATTACTGCCTTTGTGTGTAGTTTGTCTTTAGAAGATGTTAAAACTACTGAATCAATGACACCTTTTTCAAGTGCAAAAGAATTCAACGCTGTAACCACACCACCGTACTGTGCTCTTTTCCTAATAGGTGCTTCAGTTGAACGGCCTTGCAAAACACGCAATACATTTCCTAACGGCTCCCAAGAATACGGCACTCCAAAGACTGCTTTATTGATATCATTCAAATCAGCAGGCGTTCTTGGACAAAAAGAAAAACAGCGACCTTGTGTTAGATCACAATTATCCATTAATATTACTTTTCCCCTATACGTAGCAAAATAGGGGCATAAACCTACACAAGCACCACATGAAGTGCAAAAACTATTATCTATAACCGAGTTTTTTAATTTAAGAGAAGCACTTAAGTCAGTCACAAAAAGAATTCTCCTTATTTATAGTGTAACTTATTATGTAATTCTACCCATTAAATATTTAAATAAGCGTAAGTTTATTCTACTATCTCAACTTTCAATCCATAGGATTCAATCCTACCCTTACATTTTAGTAAATATTCTTTCTCAAAGGTCTGAACTCCATCAAAAAGATATTTCCTACCCAACCTGGTATATTTTGATTTTCCCCAATGGTGTAAAGGTAAAAGACATAATTTTTCAGATGATAATTTTATAGCAAAATCAGCTAAGTCTTTTATTTGTGATTCAGACGTGTTAACTCCAGGAATTACCGGTACGCGCAACCAAGTCTTAACTCTTCCTGTAATCTTATTAATATTATCTAAGATTAGCTCATTACTTACTCCGGTATGCTTATAATGTATTGACGGATCGAGGGATTTTACATCTATAAGTACTAAGTCTAAATAGTGCAGGCATTCATTTATGTTATCCCAAGGCGAATACCCGCTAGTGTCCAATGTCGTATGCAATCCTTTTTCTTTGCAGCTTTTTAATAAAGCAAGTAGAAAAGCGGGTTGATATAGAGGTTCACCACCTGAAACAGTTACTCCTCCCCCGGAGTTTTCATAAAATATAATGTCCTTATTCACCTGTTCCATGATTTCGTTAACAGTAAGAAATGAACCAATTTTCTCTATCGCTAATGTAGGACAAACGTTAACACAATCAAAACACAAGTCGCAATTATTTCGGTCTATTGAAATACCGTTTTCAGTCAGTGTAATTGCCCCTTTGTGACAATTATCAACGCACTTACCGCATTTATTACATCTAATATTAAATACCCAAATTTCAGGATAATTGTGCCAACTTTCTGGATTACTGCACCAACCACACCTTAATGGGCAGCCCTTTAAAAATACAGTAGTCCTCATCCCCGGTCCATCGTGGATAGAAAAACGTTGGATATTAAATACTAATCCTGTTTTAGAATTAATCGAATTAGAATCAAACATTTATTAACCCTTTGTGATTATCTCGGAAAGCAGATATTTTTACACCTAAACAAAACAGGCACATGTATGCAAATTTTTAATTATATATTCCCACTCAAGCAACGATTTAAAGTTCTTGTTCCATACGCTGGATAATATCATCTTGCAACGCTTTAGCAAGATCAATAAAATAGGCACTGTATCCTGCTACTCTTACTACTAAATTGGCATACTTTTCAGGGTGTGCTTGCGCGTTCATTAAAGTTGCTCTATCAACTACGTTAAACTGTAAATGCCCTATACCAAGTTGCCCCCAAGTTTTAATATATTGGGCAAAAATTTCTTTGTTAGACCCCTCTAAAAAACGCGGAAGAAATTTTTGGTTTAACAGGTGTGGAAAAGTGAATGGAATCTTCGCCGCAGACTTAAGTATAGCAGTTGGCCCATTTCGATCAGTTCCTGCAGATGGCGATAACGATCCATCAGCGGTCGGCTCCCCGTCTTTTTTACCGTCTGGTATTGCGCCACAATTCGTAGAAGCTGCAAAATAACCTCCGGCTATACTAGCATCTAAGACATATGGAAAACCCCATCTGTCTTTAGCGACCTGTTTTATCCGTTCGTTTGTTTTTGTATAAACAATAACGGCTAGTGAATCAACATAATCATCATCATTACCATACTTAGGAACTTTGTTTATTAATATTTGCCGCAGGTCTTCCTGGTTCTCAAAATTTGTCTGGCATGATTCAATCAACTTATCCATTGAAATATATTTTTCATCAAAAACTAATTTTTTTATAGCAGCCAGAGAATTTGCAACGTTAGTACCGCCTGTAAATATAAATCTTTCTGCCCCATTATTTCCCCAAGTCAACGAGTGCCTTCCTTTTTCTATACAACCTTTTGTCAAAGCTGAAGAGAATGGACGGGGTAAGTAATATTCCAATACAGTAGTCCTAATATTATCGATCTCAGCAAGTTTCTGAGCTACATACCCTACTTGTTCAAGATAGGCATCTATAACATCTTCTATGCAAGTAGCTTTTTTTAAATCCATTGTTTCTATACCTAATTGCTTACCGGTATACTTTTGCTTGTCTTTTCCACGATAAAGGGCAAGCTCTAGACATTTGCTTAAATTTATTGTTCCGGCATGAGCGTGATGCGCACTATAATTATCTCCATCTTGAATTACCCCTCCGACACACGCGGCAATTCCATAATTTCTCGAGTCTTCTAGTGAATATCCTGTAGATTGAAACCACGGAATATATGCTGAATCATTGTAAAAAGCAGGATGCCCTATGCCTGTTTTTACCACGTCTATGGCCTTCATAATAAGCTCTGATGAAATATTTGGATGGTATCTTAGCGCAATAGTTGGTTCCGGAAGTCGTACAGATTTAGAAGCATCTAAAGTAATGAAAGAAAATTCATTAGTTGCATCATCGCCTATTTCGGTCACTCCACCAATAACCAGATCTCTATTGACACTTATACCCCCACCGGCATTTTGTAAACCACTTTGGGGGAACATCTTCGTATGATCGCATATTTTTATCAATAAACATTCTACAAGTTCCTGTGCTTCTTCACGTGTAATTCTTCTGCTTTCAATATCTGCTTGATAGAATGGATTCATGATAGTGTCTATTCTGATGCCTCCGCCAATTCCATCCGGATTTTCAATCTGTTTTATAATTAATAAACAGAAATAGTAGCTTTGAATTGCTTCTTGTAGTGTTCTTGCCGGATTAGCAGGCACCCAATCACAAATCTCAGATATCTCAATGAGTTCGAGTTTCCTCTTTTGATTTGTCTCTATAGAAGCCAATTCTCTTGCTTTTGTTGCATATCTTTTACCAAAATTAATAGCAGCCTCTAATGCGATTTGCATTGCCTCTAAATTATATCTCTGGGAGAGATAATCTTTTGATGCAATAGTAGAATCGTCTTCCAGTTGGTTTAGACGTTTTCTTATTTGTTCTAATATACCACTTAAGCCAACACTTAATACTTCACGGATATTGGCGCTTTCTTGGCCGTTGTATTGTTCGAGAACCGGAGACCAAGCTACCCCATTATAAGTAATATAATCTGATAACCTAGCAGGCAGGACATTAATAACCCTATCATACAGCGATTTGCCGATCCAATACGTTATCATATCCTTATAATCGTCTTTATCTTTTTCAGTTAACAAATTTGTGTAGCTACGATCACCATCATCTTTTCCTTGAGCTGAACTTAGATATCTATAAGAAAGCTCAGGATAGAATGGAATTTCGTTCGAACTCGGACAATAATTACCTACTATTAATTCCCCTTCACCAATATATATTTTCATCTTATCAAGAGTATTAGCCAAAGCCTTCGCCCTTCTTAATACCATCGGCTGGCCATCGGTTTCTTTATAAGATTCAGTAACAAGTTTAGCTCGTTCTAAGGATATCCTACTATTACGGGACATCTCAGCGATAATACTACCATCTGAACTTACTTTACTCACAACCGCTGCCTTAAATACTATTTTTCCTTTTAATATATTCGTTCTTTCACTCATTTCTTCTCTCCTTATTTACTCCTGAAACATGAACTAAAGAATTCATGTTTCTATTATGATAAGTTAGGTAAAAACAACACAATTTGCGGGAATATAATGAGAAGTGCAGCCACAACAAAATATACGAAAACAAACCACCACACTGAATTGAAACACTGGGCTAATTCCCTTCCGGTAACTTTAGATATTATGAACACATTGCCACCGATTGGCGGTGTCATTAAACCTATTTCACACATAATAACGATAATTACACCAAACCAAATCGGGTCGAAACCTAATGAAGAAAAAATTGGCACAAAAAAAGGCACTGTCATTACGATCATTGCCATAACGCCGACGAAACACCCCAGAATAAAATAAATAAAAATAGCAACTAACAATAATACATACGGAGATACGTCAAGAGATGTAAAGTAACTGACCATATCATTCATCACACCAGTTGAAATAATGGCAGTACTCATGAGTTTAATTCCAATTAAAATTAGGAATATCATTGCAGTGGTTATGGCAGTACCTTTTAAAGCCTCCTTAAACTTTTTCCAGTGAAAACCACGTAGCGTTATACAACCTGAAATAAACATCACAAAGGCACTCCAAGCTGCTGCTTCGGTAGGTGTAAATATTCCGGTTAATAAGCCTCCTATTATGATTACTAAACAAATGATGCCAACAATAGCATGCTTTAGCGAAATTATTTTAGAAAGAAAGGATGTCTTTGGCTGAGCCGGCCCTAAACGGGGTTTAATAATACATCTCATTATAATCATTAGGGAAATTAGTAAAGCTGATAATATCCCGGGCATTACTCCTGCAATAAGTAATTTTCCAGCAGATTCGTTAGCCAGGATAGCATACATTATTAAAAGAGTACTTGGAGGAATGAGCTCTGATAGCCCACCAGACCCGCTAACCGAGCCTACTGCTAGTTTCCAGTCGTAGCCCGCCTTTTCCATTTCAGGTACAGCTATTTTGCCGAATAACGTAACTGCTACTGGACTGGAGCCGCATATTGCTCCAAAAAAAGCAGAACCTAATACAGTAGCCACAGCCAAACCACCGGGTAAACTGCCCACCCAAGAACGCACGGTATAAAATATATTTGCACCTATTTCGTATTCCAGAGCAAGATAACCCATAAAAACAAACAAAGGAATAACTGTCATCATGTAGTTTCCGCTCTGACCATATATTAAAGTGACTAGAGTCTTACCTGCTATATCTAAATTACCGTTACAAACCACAAGAAAAATAAGCAGACCAACTACGCCTCCTGCGATACCTATACGCATCCCAAAAGCCATCAAGACGAGAAAAAGTATGATGCCGGCTATACTTATTATCCAACCTTCCATTTTAAGTCTCTCCAATCGGGTGTAAAACATGGATTAGGTTGATTATTAACCTGATAGTTAATTCAATAATGCCTATGGTAAGGATAATCTTCAGAGGCCAGACAATTACGTAAAGAGGCCCCCCACTCGTCTCACTTATAGCGATAGATGATAAAACATAACGGATACCATAATAACTTAAGATACCAAACAAAGCTATGCTTATGGATAAAGTTAAAATTTTAAGGTAACTATAAAATCTTGATTTAATTGCTATTAGCTTATTTAGGATGAGTTCCATGCTTACATGAGCGTCCATCTTTTCCGCGCCGGCAATAGCCAACCAGATTATTGCTACCATCGCTAGCTCTTGTAATTCTATGTTACCTTTCAACGGGTTGTTAAATGCAAAACGCCCTGTAACATCGATAATTGTCAGAACTGCAATCATAGCAATAAAAGAACCGCTTAATACCAGGCTTATTGTCTCTACTTTATTAAAGGCGTTTAATAATCCATTTAAACGTGAATTTAATTTCAATTTTTTATTTTCGGTCATTTGGCCAACCTCTTTAATAATTGGCAGTTATCAGTGAACTCAATAAGTAATTTTTACTTCTCTCAGCATCTTATATAGAGATAACCGCAAGTTAGTTAGAATCTATCAGTTTGTTAATGAGTATAAATTCCAATATCACAATTAAAATACACTTACTAAAAACCTATTTTCTTATTAATAATTCCCCACAGATTTTTAAAAGGTAAAAATACTAATTATTTTAATTCTTTTTTACCCGCTATACGTCAGTATATCTATCACGTGATAGATATACTGACGTATTATTAAATTACACGGGATTAAAAATGTTAATTCAGGCTTTTTCTATTCCATTATATAAGGCTCGTAAGTTGGAACGTGCTTGTTTATCGTGCTCTGTAAACTATTGAAAACCTCTATTGCCGGGAGACCTTGGTTTGTTAGATCAGTAATACTTTTCTCCCAGGATGCATGACAAGCATCATCAAATATTTTTCTATCTGCAGCCGATATAGTAGTTGTTTCCACGATTCCTTGTTGTTCGAATAATTCAACTGCTTCTAAAAATTGAGATTGGAAAACATCCGCAATGTATTCCGCATATTCGTCTGACACTTGCTTAAAAATATCTTTGATATCGTCAGGCAATGCTTCGTAGGCTTGTAGATTAGCAACCTGCGTTGCGGATGCTATCCCAAACCCCATACCGCTTAACCAGTATTTAGATATATCGTATAAATGGAAACTTTGGAATAAAGGCCAGTGAAGAATTAGCCCGTCAATGGTCCCCTTATTTAAAGAGTCATATATGTCGGGAGGAGGAACATTTATACCTGAAGCTCCTAAAGTATCCAATACGTCCATCAAACTCGAGACAGCCCTTATCCTCAAACCTTTCAAATCGTCCAAACTAGTTACTGGTTTCTTGGTGAACATAGTGAACGTGAGGGCCGGTGAATTTTGTAGCAGCGGTACTGCATTAATTTTGTTGAACTCTTCCTTAATCAGTGGTGTAGACAGCCAATCATCCATTATATTCTGATAAATTATTCTTGCTTCCCTAGTTTCCTCTGCAAAAGGAGAAACCGCTGCTGGTAGTGTACTTAAATTATAAAGAGGCATCTTTGAAGGAAAGTACGTTGGGTATAAACAGGCTATCTGTACTAACCCTGATTCAACTGCATCAGCCATATCTGCTGTAGCGACCAAGGAACCATTATAGAAATGTTCAAATACTATACGACCTCCGCTACGTTTGGTTACTTCATCGCAAAACCATTGTATAGCTACCATACCTGCATCTTGAGGCGGTCCATATTGAGCATTTTTCCACTTTATCACTTGTGTTGGTTGGCTCGTAGACCCAGTGGAAGTTGGTTGCGTGCTAGTTTCCTGGCTCTTGCAAGATCCTACTAAAAGCGGTAACGAGAGTGCTAATATAACACAGATGCTAATGAGTAATACTTGGACTTCTTTTTTAGTCACTTTTCCCTCCTGACTTTTTAAATTAGCCTTATGATGGTTAAAATAATCCATGTAATATACTAACTTCTTTTTAACTTCTCTAACGATTACCTCCTTTACTTTGTCTCTCTGCGGTTTCTTCCTGATATCTTTTTAACATCGGGGGGCCTAATTTCCCCATTTGCTTACCTTCAGTAAACATAGGAGGCATCCATTCCATTTCCTCCAGATTGTTCACAAACATAGGGAGTAAATCTCCGGGGACAGAAAGAAATATCTTGCCCTCTTTACTTATATGTCTGATTGGCATCCCTGAACCAAACCCGACAACAGAATAATTTATCTTCCCAGTCACAAATGGATAAACGAATAACCAGGCACACCCTAAAGCAGGTGACATAATTGGATTCCAGGTTCCCCCGGTAGTAAATGTTAGGGCTCGTAAAAGAATATTTGCTTGGTTTGGTTCTGCTGTAATCGTTAATACGTGTGGTTCGAATGAAAGTTTATCTAACGGAGCAAAAGAAACGTAGTGGCAAGTGTCTTTTGCGAGCTTTGGTAAATCATTATAAAGCCTGCGATTTGCCATATCATTCTTGTATAGCCTGAGGGCAGGACCTACCTGGCCGCTTACCGTAAGCGGATGAAAAGGGTCATCATCAAACATACCCAATGACATATGCCCTAAACAGTTAAAATCTGGTTTAGCGGCATAAAAAGCTGCCCCGTCCTTCGCTTCTTTGAACATCTCGCAAAAAGATAATATCTTGTCTAACTTGGCCAGACCGCTTGGTTTATACAAATCGAATCTCATTCCTACCGGTGGCTCTTCAAAATTAAACTTCTTGAATATTGATAACTCCATATTTTTTCCTCCTATATTTTAATTTGTTCCATTTTTAGAAACAATTAATAGAAGTTTTGTAGATTATAAAATAATATATTTAATATGTCAAGGGATTCAATATAATTATTTTAAGTTATTACTTGAAAATAAGAAAAATATTTGTTACTATATATGAAATAGTAATTAAGAAGGAATTTAGTTCGATGAAATCAACTAAAAAAGTAAAATTATTAACGCTTGATAAAGCCATTAGTGTCCTTGAAATCTTTCTGCATCAGGAAGAAGCGGTTAGATTATCCGAAATTGCTAGACGTTCGAATTTAGACAAAGCAACCGTAAATAGGATTTTATCGACTTTTGTAAATCGAGGTTATTTAAGGCAGAGGGAAAAGAGGGGAAAATATTACTTAGGGATGAGATTTCTCGATTTTTGTGCCATTATTAAAAGGAGAATTAAAATCAGAGATATAGCTATGCCATATTTAACTAAACTAACTTACACTGTTAAAGAATCCGCAGTTTTTTCATTCTCGAATACAAAATATACCTGTTATAATGAAGTAATCCCTTCAAATTATCCCCTTACTATAGGTCCGAATGAAGGTACTACTGGACCGTTATATTGTACTAGTGTAGGGAAAATACTTCTATCTGCTATGAGCGATAAAGATATTGAATATTATTTAAAGTCGATACCATTAGTTGCTCGAACTCAACATACCATCCTTGACCCAGAGTTTTTAAAAAAACAACTTTTACAAGTTAGAACTGAAGGCATAGCGTATGACAATGAGGAATATGCCGTGGGTATTAAAAGTATTGCGGTAGGTGTTTTAGATCGAGAAGGTAATATGTCAGCTTCGGTAGGGATAATGTCTGTTTCAACGCGTTTGACACAGAGCCGAATTCAAGAAATTATACCGCCATTAAAGGATTGTGCCGCCCAAATTTCTAGAGCCTTAAGACAAGAAAGCAGATGAGTTAGTTAGATACCGTTATTATTTATTTCTACACGTAGATATAAGCAATTATTTTTCATAGAGGGTAATGGTTGATATAGCCCGCTTAAAGGCCTTAGTCGACACCTAAATATTGACACAAATATATTTATAAAAGGAAAACGGTTTATGGGTAATTTGATCATCACGGCCGCTATCACGGGTTCTATACATACTCCCAGTATGAGCCCTTATCTGCCAATTACTCCTGATCAGATCGCGGAAAACGCCATCGGCGCCTGTAAAGCAGGTGCAGCTGTTGTCCATATTCATGTCCGCAATCCCCAGACGGGCCAGCCTACCAGCGACCCTGAGCTCTTTAGACAAGTTTTTACCAAAATTAAAAATAATTGTGATGTTGTTATAATGAGCACCACTGGTGGCTCTTCTAATATGACAATGGAGCAGCGGATCGCAGTGATTCCTATGTTCAAACCCGAAATAGCGTCGTTTAATGCTGGAACAGTGAATCTGGGTGCTTTTGAAGCTACCAAAATGAAGATCAATTGGAAAAATTCTTGGGAAAAACCTTATCTTTTAATGGCCAAGGATACTCCTTTCGCAAATACCTGGACTTCGCTAGAAGAATATGCCAAGACCTTCGAAGCCAATAATACCAAAGCTGAATTAGAAATCTATGATGTAGCCATGTTGAGCTCTGTAGATTATCTAATTCGGAAGGGATTCCTGAAAAAACCTGTCCAGCTACAATTCGTGATGGGTATCTTGGGTGGAATTCCTGCAACTATTCCCAATTTACAGTTTTTATATCAAACCGCTAAAGAATATTTTGGCAACGAATTCGTCTGGTCAGTATGTGCTACCGGACGCAATCAATTCCGCATAGGTACTGTAGCTATGCTCATGGGAGGCAATGTCAGGGTTGGTATGGAAGACAGCTTGTTCGTCGGAAAAGGGATAATGGCTAAAAATAACGCCGAACAGGTCGAAAAAATGGTCAGGATTGCAAATGAATTTGATGTTGAAATTGCCACACCGTCCGAAGCTAGGCAAATCTTAGGTTTGAAAGGAATAGATAAGGTCAACTATTAATTTATAGATTTAGTTGCCCTTCCCTTTGAAAACAACTACTTGGTAAGTTTGATTCCAATATTTAACTTTCTTGAAGTATACCCCAAAATCGTTGCGTGATATATTGCGAATTTACGATTTATCGAGCCGGATTTATACTCCCCAAAAAGTTAATATAAAAAACGGCACTGTTTTGAAGCTAATCTAATGCCTTGGAACCGCTTTCTAAAAATACTACTTTTTTGGAGAATATTTACTTCATAACTCTAGGGTAAAAAGGTTCCTTTATTAGCCGGCAGCGTTACGCTCAGAACTGAGGTGTGAAATTCAGTGGACATTTGTATACTATACGTCTAATAATAAATTAGAATATTAAATCACACCCCACCCAGGACACTAAACCGGTGTATTGCGACTATGTAAATCTGTTTACTTCAAACCATACCGGATTGACTGTATTTTCCGTTTCCTTCGATATGGGTAGCCGTTTAAGTAATTCTCAACAGTCGACTTTGAAGTCCCGATAATCTTCGCTATCTCACCTAATGAATACCCAATTTTGCGTAATTCTTTTACCTTCATGACCTTATCTTCCCTGGTTATTTTCTTGGGTGTTTTAACTTCAGTGCTCGGCTTGGCATCGGCATATGCCTTACTCAAACCTGGGCTCCAGAAAGCAGGTAGAGAGTTCTCCATCATACCGATGAAGTTACTTTCGGGAGCATAGACATAAGACCATTTGATTTTGTCCTTATCGATAGC
>JAFGLR010000022.1 GCA_016927955.1 Dehalococcoidales bacterium | reverse complement strand
GAGCCGGTTCCGCCGGCCCCGCTGGCAATTACTACAGTAGCGTCACTTTCGTGAAATTTTTTAGAACTAAGTACGCTCTCTACAATAAAGGGGTGGGTTTCTTTCATTATTTTGGAGCCTGCAGCGTTAATCTTTCCCACGCCGTGACCGTATGTTTTGGACGTCCCGATGACGATTCTGTGGCGTTTATCCTTTGGTATATGTTTAATACCGGCTAAATCCGTTTCATCCGTGTTTACCGCGAACGCATCAACGACAATTTCAATACCACGTCCGAAAAACGACTTTGAATAGTTATTAATGTTCCAGAATTCATCAGCGATATTACACCCGCACTGGCCGACCCCGATAACTGATATTTTCATTGTTTTGCCTCCTTAAGAATTAATCTAATGTTACTGTCGGGACGCTAGTCTATTAAGGAGAGACTGTTGCCTGATGCTTTATGAAAATAGTAACCTATAAACCGTTATTTTGCAAGAGTATTGTTAAAACCTTTATTAATTTTAGGGGGTGATAGGATTAGTAAATAAATGGCGGGAGCGTATGGGAGTTGAACCCTCCGAAGGCTTTAAAGCCCCCCAACGGATTTGAATCACTAATCCCGAATCTACCGTGCCGACCGGCTTTACGCGCGAGGAGCCTACACTAATTTCGCGAAGCTTGCCAATATAATCTTTACAGGGTGTTCTTTTATATTGGGATAGAAAGTTTACATAGGTTCGGCTAATATTGAGTAATTTGTGTAGTAGTCTGGATTCAATTTAACATTTCGGATATGTTAATTAAGGATAAGGATAGGAAATACCAGATAACTGAAGCAGTAGCTATTACCGGTTCAAAGAGCTCTATGATAAAGATAGGAAGTCTGCCTTATAAGAAATTAACCATAAGAAGCCATACCTTTAAAACAGAGTAGAAGAACAAATTGAAAAGGAGATTATAGACTTTGCCATTGACAAACAGGCGTCGGTTATTTAAAATACATTCTAATTTGATAGTCGCTGTTGATAATAAGATTACGAATCTGAAGGGGGTAATTGATTGGACGACATTTTAAACAAGGCATTTAGTAAAGCTAAACAACATGAAATGGAGAGCGGCGATTGTGCCCAGTGTTCCCTGTCCGGTATTTTCGAAGCCCTTAACATCGAAAACGAAGATGTCATCAAGGCTGCAACCGGTCTAGCAGATGGAGTTGGCCTCACTGGTGACGGACATTGCGGAGCGCTATCCGGCGG
The DNA here is from genome assembly GCA_016927955.1 of Dehalococcoidales bacterium. Classification (GTDB taxonomy): domain Bacteria; phylum Chloroflexota; class Dehalococcoidia; order Dehalococcoidales; family JAFGLR01; genus JAFGLR01. The sequence continues at coordinate 3,112 of JAFGLR010000022.1, read as the reverse complement.
GACAATGGCTATCAGCTATCTTTTTGGTAGAAGCAAGGCAGACTTCGGTGATATGAATAAAGTGTTAAGAGCCTGTATACTTTCAAAGCAGTTGCACGACCAGTTTATTGAGAAGTATGGCACCTGTAGATGTGCCGATATTCAAAAGAAGCTCGTGGGCAGGTTCTATAACCTCTATGACCCCGCCGAAATGGAAGCAGCTTTAAAAGTAGGTATGGCAGACAAATGCTCGACGCTCGTAGGAGAAGTGGCCAGAATGGCAACCAAGATTGTTCTGGAGGAAAGGGAAAAAGAAACCCTCGAGAGTAGAAAAAGTGATAAATAATATATAGATTTAGCCGATAAACAGAATACGAATAAGTAACGGACGAGCTTTACAGTACAAATCCAAAACGTATGTTTATCGTGATGGTGTGAATTCAGGAAGGCTGGATTGTATGATTCACAGACATCATTTCAACTTGAATGGTGAAGTGAATCAAGAAACATATACTCGGATGAGATAAATAAACTACAACCGACAAATCTTACTGTAATTAAGGTCTCAAGTGTCAATTAACGTCTTGTCTGCTATAATTCGCCCGGCTATGTTAACTCCAATACCCTGCTTGGCAAGGTTAAGGTATGACCGATAGAATACGATAGACCTTAGTGAAAGCCCTTGTCTACGGGATTGTAAGAATTCCCCCACTAATGGATTAACAGAAATGTGGGTATTTGGCGGGAGCGTATGGGAGTCGAACCCACCGAAGGCTTTAAGGGCCCCCCAACGGATTTGAAGTCCGCGAAGTCCACCTGGGCTCATACGCTCCCTCAGTGCGGCAAATCCAGTATAACTTAACGTCTTATTTTCTTGCAATAGTTAGCCTTAAACCTTCATAATTAAATTCGTTATGACACTCATAGATAAATATCTGCATTTAGTCGCCAAGCCCGCCCGTTATACCGGTGGCGAGTGGAACAGCGTCATAAAGGATTGGGGAAAGACTCCACTAAAATTTGTTCTGGCTTACCCGGATTTATACGAAATTGGGATGTCCAATATGGCGATTCCCATCCTTTACGAATCGCTCAACCGGCAGCCGGACGTGCTGGCGGAACGGGTATTTACCCCGTGGCCGGATATGGGTAACATCCTTAAGACGAATAAAATACCGCTCTTTAGCCTCGAGACCAAACACCCGCTCCAGGAATTCGATGTCATCGGATTTTCACTCGGCTACGAGCTCACGTTTACTAATGTGCTGGAGATGTTGTATCAAGCACAGATTCCCGTCTGGGCGGCGGAGCGTGATGACTCCTGTCCGCTGGTGATTGCCGGTGGGGGTAGTGTCATTAACCCCGAACCGATGGCGGATTTCTTTGATTTATTTGTGGTTGGGGAGGCGGAAGAAGTTATCTTTGAACTATTAGACTGCCTGAGGGAATGGCAGAATAACAATGCCTCGAAGATAGAATTTCTCCGGCAGGCTGCCAAAATCCCCGGCGTTTACGTACCTTCGTTTTATAAAGTCGAATATGAAGCCGACGGACGGCTGAAGAGCTTTGAACCTGATGTTACGGAAGCCAGTAAGAAGATACAGCGCCGTATCGTAGGCAAATTGCCGGTCCCGGTAACCAGACCGGTGGTGCCGTTCATCGAGGCCGTTCACGACCGTGGCGGTGTCGAGATACAGCGAGGGTGCAGCCACGGCTGCCGCTTTTGCCAGGCAGGTACTATTTATCGCCCGGTAAGGGAGCGGCCGCACGAAGAGGTCTTCCGGGCTATTGATGAACTGGTAGCGAACTGCGGCTATAATGAGGTCTCCCTGGTTTCACTGAGTACCGGCGATTACCATGGCGTCGGTGAACTCGTGGATAAGCTGGCGGTACGTTATAAAGACGACCATTTGACAGTCTCACTGCCGAGCCTGCATGTGGATGAACAATCGGTAAAGCTGGTTGATTCGTTACCTGCTCACCGCAAGACGGGGATGACTTTTGCTCCGGAAGCGGGGAGTGCCCGTTTGCAGCGTTGCATCAATAAGCGTATCTCGGAGGATACTCTTATTCGCACCGCAGCGGCAGTTTTCGAAAAAGGCTGGCTGAATTTAAAGTTATATTTTATGCTCGGACTACCCACGGAAACAATGGAAGATATCAAGGGTATTGCGAGTCTGATTGAGACCGTCAGCACTGTCGGTCGGACGATGCATAAAATGCCGAACATCCGGGTAACGCTCTCGACTTTTGTGCCCAAGCCGCATACGCCGTTACAGTGGGTAGCCCAGGAAGCCGAGGCGAGCCTGAATGAAAAGATGGAGTATCTGAGGCATCTCATACCGCACCGCAGCGTGAAACTGTCCTGGCAGGACCCCAAAATCAGTTTGCTGGAGGCGGCATTGAGCCGCGGCGACCGCCGTTTAAGTCAGGTTATTTACAAAGCCTGGCAGTCCGGTTCGATTTACGATGCCTGGAATGAACATTTCAAATACGAGAACTGGCAAAAAGCTTTCAAGTCCTGCGGCTTAACCCCGGAGTTTTATGCCCGGCGGGAGCGCGATATCGATGAATTATTACCCTGGGGCTTTATCGATGTCGGCGTAACTCCGGCGTTTTTGAAGCAGGAATATAAGAAAGCGAAGCAGGGTATCGAGACGGGTGATTGCCGTTACGGGCAGTGTAATTCGTGCGGCATACAGCGTTACAGCATTGAGTGCCGCGAGAGAGCCCAAAAACAGAAGAACACGAAGTAAAATCCGAAATACGGTTCTTATGGCTGATTTACTTTCCTACCGGTCGGTGGAAAACAAGGTGAATATAATTACCAGCACACTTTTTTCTCAAATCCCCATTACTTAAAGCGAAAATATTAATGGTAGCCGATGTAATAGAAGCAATGTCTTCTCATCGTCCCTACCGGTCGGCAATAAGTTTAGATATGAGTCTGGAAGAAATAACCCCAAAAAGCGGTATCCTTTTTGATACCGAAATTGTCAGACTCTACATGGACCTTTATAAGAATAAAGGTTTTAAGTATAACTCTGCATAGAGTTTTAATACTGCTCTAATACTTCAATTAGGCTTAACCTTTTCGTTTACTCTTTGGTCTCGTTCTCATAGCAGGTAATAG
>JAFGLR010000167.1 GCA_016927955.1 Dehalococcoidales bacterium | reverse complement strand
GGTGCACCAGGGTGGCAAATTAAGCTGAGAAAATGGGTGGAACATTAACTTGAGACAGGGTGGTCAATTAACCTGAGAAACGACAAGCAGACGTTTCCCCGCTTCGGCAATCTTACTCAAATCAGAAACGAAAGTTTCTTTACCCAGCTCTTTAAACTCTTCAATTAAAATCTCTGTGTAACCGATGACAGTGTTTAAAGGGTCGCGCAGTTCGCGTCTTAACTGAGCTTCGACCGCCTGCGAATTGATATCGATTATTTCAGCCTCAATCCGCTTCGGGTCTAAAATTCTGTTAACCAGCTCTAATAATTGTCTACCGGCTGAGCAAATTTTACTAAGGTCGGTAATAAATACGGCTTGAGAATCATCGACCTCTTCTAAAAGCATTTCACTGTATCCGATAATGGCGTTTATCGGAGTCCGCAGGTCATGCCTGATATTAGCAAGCAGCGCTTTTTGGGGACGTTCTACACCTGAAGACGATCGTTCAGCCGGGATTGGATTTAATCTTTTCTCCGATTCTTCATTATATTGAGCGCGGAACTTGTCATTTGTCATTCTAAACTTTCTTATCGTTCAAAAGAGCCTCTATTTTGGATAACAGTCTGGGTAACTCTATCGGTTTGGAATCGTAATCATCACACCCTGCTTCAAGAGCCTTTTGCTTGTCGTCGGCCATAGCGTGGGCGGTGAGCGCAATAATAGGGATGCATACGGTATTCGGAGTTTTCTTAAGCTGTCGGGTCGCTTCCCAGCCGTCTAAAACCGGTAAACTCATATCCATAAGAATAAGGTCGGGGTTTTCGGAACGCGCAATCTCAAGCCCCTGTTCACCATCAACTGCCAATAAAAGCTGGTAACCCCTCTTTTCTAATCGGCGGGCTAACATATCCCGATTCATTTCGTCATCTTCGATATATAATATTTTAGGCATTTGCCTGCTCCTTCCAGCTTAATTTTTTCGGTTAAGGGATATCTTTATCTGCTCTTTTACTTCGTTAAGAAGGCCCTGTCTATTAAAGGAACCTTTCTTAACAATCCTGGCAACGTTGCTGTTTAATTTCATACGGTCCTCTTCCGTTAAGTCCTTACCGGTAACGACAATTACGGGTATACTTCTCCATTGTTCCTTCTCTCGTAATTTTGCGAGAAACTCGAATCCGTCCACGTCCGGCATCATAAGGTCAAGTAGTATTATGTCCGGACGGTGTTGCGAAACACTTTTTAAAGCAACGCGTCCGTTTTCAGCCTCATCGACGCTCCACCCATCTTTAAACAGCACACGGGAAAGCATTTCGCGAGAGTCGGCATCATCCTCAACAACCAGTGCCGAGCCAGGAACCCGAATGCCACGGTATTTTTTCACTAATGTCAAAAGATGATTCCAGTCTACCGGCTTGCAAATATAATCGGAAGCTCCGAGTGTGAAACCAAGGTTCTTGTCATCTACAATGGTCATCATAATAACCGGAATATTTGCTATTTCACTATCGGACTTAAGAGCTGAAAGAACAGCCCATCCATCCATATTAGGCATTAAAACATCCAGTAATATAACTCGTGGGTGCAATGTCTTGGCGAGACGAATTCCTTCTTCCCCACTTAACGCTACTTCGACTTTAAAGCCTTCTTTATTCAAAAACCGGGTTAAAAGGTCATGTATCGTCGGGTCATCGTCGATAGAAAGTACAGTGTATGCCTCTGTTGGTTTTGGTACTACTGTTTTACTAACAGGACTTATTTCTTCAGTTTTTTGCTCCGTTACTTCTGCGGGAAGCCGGACAATAAAAGTGCTCCCATTACCTATTTGACTTTGCACCATAATATTGCCGCCCATCATTTCACAAAAACGTCTTGTAATTGCCAGTCCTAAACCCGTACCTCCGTATTTACGTGTCGTGGAAGAATCGGCTTGTGAAAAGGGTTGGAAAAGCTTCCCGATTTGCTCCTCTGTCATTCCGATACCGGAATCTTTTACGCTGATAGTAAACCAATCTCTCCCGTTTCTTTTTTCGCGGATGGTAATCAGAGAAACCGTCCCGTGGTCAGTGAACTTACAGGCATTACTCAATAAATTAAATAGAATTTGTCTTACTCTGGTTAAGTCCGCTCGCATTAAGCCAAGGTCAGCGGCGGAATTAATAGCAATGTTGTTGCCATTCTTCTCCGCGAGTGGTTGAATTGTCGTTGAAACGTCTTGTATCATCGTTCCTACATCGAAAGTCTCAAGATATAGCTCGAGTTTGTTCGCCTCTATTTTAGAAAGATCAAGAATGTCGTTAATTAGCTGTAGAAGGTGTTTTCCCGCAGTATGTATTTTCTTTAAATCAGCAACATATCGCTCTTGTTCGTCTTCTTCAGCTTCCTCAATCAACATTTCACTGTATCCGATAATCGCATTCATTGGCGTACGAAGTTCATGGCTCATATTTGCCAGAAAAACACTTTTAGCACGGGTGGCTTCCAGAGCTTCATCACGTGCCTTGGCCAGTTCTTTATTGATATGTTCTAATTCGGCACGCTGGCGCTTATTAGTTTTAAAATAATGCCTGATGACATAGAAGAGAGCTGCTAAAGCCACCGCCACGATGGCGATAAGTATTTGTTGTAGAAGTCCCATTTAGATTGAGCCTCCCATTATATTTTCCCCTCTTACCTACTTGATGCTACCGTATCGCACAGCTGTCATTCGCCTCATAAGTTTAATATTGTTCCGTTCAAGTAATAGACAATGTATAAATACTTGGCAATAGACAGTACATATCATAGTCCGGCTTGCCTGTATCTCATACAGGGCGTCCACGACCCTAGCGGTCTCTGGCATCCCTTACAAGACATCTCCCCCTGCCGTTGTTTGCAATAACTATTCGCAACAAACTCGAAAATCTTGGCATTCCGTATGGCAAAGGAAATTTCTTCGGCTATAGAATTCAATAAGATACACTCCTCATTAGAAAATGAACCCGTATCAACTTTATTGATTACTTCCAATACACCGATTCTCTCTTCTTCTGCGGTAAGAGGGATGACAATCATATTTCTGGTCTTGAATCCGGATTCTTTATCGAAATTGCCGTAAAACCGATGATCGTTCGATACATCGTTTATTACTTCGGCTTGCTGTGATTCCAATACGCTGCCGGCGAGACCCATATTCGCCGGAAACACGGCCGCCGCTAAGACAGGTTTCATCGGACCCTCTACCTGATAAAACGTAAAGTTTTCCTTCTTTTCGTCAAGTATAAGTACCGATGCTGCTTCGGCCTGAACTACATCCATTGAGCAATATAATGCAATTTGTAATATATCTTGAAGCCCGGTTGACTTGGCCAACATCGAGCTAACCGATAGATAAGCATTAAGATGGGCCAACTGTCTTTCTACCACCGCCTTTTCCTTAAGCTGGACAATCGCCCGCGTTATAAGAGGAGTCAAACTTTTTATGAGGTCTATATCGAGAGGCTCATCGCCTGAGACAATCCCCAGAACTCCAACCCAGGACTTTTCATCTTGTAACGGATAAAAGATAAGGTTATTGGTCACTCCAGTGATATTTTTAACAGTAGATACTTGCAGTGAATCACCTCTTCCCAAAACCCCACTGAATTCCTTGTTACATACCTCGTTAACATGAGGTACTACCTCTTCGCTGAATCCATATGCAAAGAAATCGTTCGCAGCCGACTGGGAGGCTAAGGTATATAACAATGCCGAAGGTGCATGCGTCATTCCGGTAATTGCTATTAACACCTGCCCGGCAAACTCTTCCAGACTATGAGTAGTCACAGCTATCTTTGCCAGTTCCATTATTTGAGTAATCTCTTTTTCATTCATGATATGAGAGTGCTTCTCAATGTTATCCATAGTTTCCTCATATATTAAGAAAAGGTCTGCCCTCTACCTTGATAAGTGGATTAGCCAATATTTTCGGTAATAAGAATATATTGAAGTCTACTCTGCAATGTCTTTCTTATCGCTGTTGGAACTACCTGTTGTATCGGTTACATTAGGAGAACAGCCTTCTTTACGTAATCCGACATCCATATAGCACTTCTCACAGATTATTTTATCTTGGTAGGTATATCTTTCGTCTTCATTTAGTTTATTACCGCACCGATTACACTCCATTGCCGACCTCCTTTATCATTTTTTTATTATCGCCTTTGAGCTACATTGAACCTTAAATTTAAACGCGATAAGTATCACCCTCTGTAGCTAGAATTATCGTGGCCCCGATTTTATTTGCCACATTCTCTATTTCTTTACGAATTTCAGGCTCGAAATGAGGATTCATGTGAATTAGAATTATCCTGGGTAAATACCCTTTTATTTTCTGGAATTCCAGTAATTCCAGTTTTAATACCTCCGGACAAAGATGCCCGGAATCCATTGCTATGCCCTCTAAGCGATTCGGGAAGGTTACCTCGGTAATTAGAAGTTGTGGCGAGATACGATTCCAAATATAAGAAAATCCGGCCCCGGTATCTCCAGTATAAAACAAGCTTTTCTTCTTATTTGAGATGGCAAAACCGACTGCTTCAATATTATGCTTAACGGGAATGGCCATTATTTGATACCCGTTGACATCCAGACTTTTATAAAGTTCCAATGATTGTAGATTAACTGCCGGTTTGCCTAAATAAGAATTACTTCCGGTAAAATCGGGGTAAATCGTTCCGTTAAATAGATGCATTTTTAAAATATCATTGGTTTGGGCTGTAGCCATAATCTTTACAGGCTTATTTAAACCATCATCCAAACTATTAAAAACAAACGACGGTATTTCTTTGATGTGATCATAGTGAGCATGTGATATAAGTATTGTCCTTATATGTCTCTGCTCTTCAAAGGTAAGCTCTGACGTGAGACTGCCTGCATCAACAGCCAATACCCCGTCTATCGTAAAAGACAGGAGTTTGGTATTCTTTGAGGCTACGTTATGTGTCCCTAAGAATCTTACTATCACCTAGACCCACCCAACACGTAATAGATTAATAAATCCCTCTGGTTGGTTGGTTTGTTAGTACTATTATGGTATTTAATTTTTAAAAAGTATCCGAGTAAATAAATGTCTAGGCATGTAAATACATATGGTATGTTGGTATATTCTATCATACCAATATACCTTTGTAAATAAAAAAGTATATTTTCGCATTTAAGCACATTTTCATTTCATTCTTTACAACGATTTATTATTTTGGTATGTTGTATCCGACATTACTTGATGGACGAAGATATGGAAAAACAAAAACAGGTTCACGTAAGGATGCCTCACGAGGTCTACAAGAGACTCAAGGTCAAATGTGTATATGAAAACACATCTATAACGGATTACATTCTTAATTTGATATTATCGAGCCTGTCGCAACTTACAGAAAAAAACTCGGTTTTAATAGTTGATGACGATACCATTGTACGAGAGTCGCTTAGAGATTGGTTTAAGGATACCTATGATGTTACTACCGCCCCAACCGGGAAAGAAGCACTCGAACTCCTGCATAAACAGAACTTCGATGTCCTTATTGTCGATGTTAGATTGCCTGAAAAAGACGGAGTTCAGGTATTACGCGAGGCCAAAGAAATTAAACCGCAAATTCAGTCCATCATCATGACAGCTTATCCAACAGTCGACCTGGCAGTTGAGGCTATGAAATTAGGAGCCGTTGATTATCTGATTAAACCGATAGACCCATATAAGCTCGAACAACTCATATGGAGGACTATCGCCAGGACAAAATCAGGTAATAGGTAGGCGTGGAATGTACTGTACCGGATTCATTTAACATTTTAACGATTTGTACAATCGGCTTCGTTAAACAAAAAGACATAAGGTAAAATTTCAAGAACTAATTTATAAATATCTTAAGCACCTCATGGGAAAAAATTTAACGGAATATAAAATTAGGCCTAAAATTAAGTAGATACCCCCGGGCAGAGCCTGTGGCACTTTTACAATTTAAGCTTAGCTTGGAGAAAACTTTCATTCATCTACGAGTAAACCCTTGGTCTTCTGCCCTTCGGGACTAATAAATATAATATCGTTCTGTAGCGAATATTGCTTTTTTCTTTTTAAACGATTAACGGTTAGTACTTATTCTATAAACCCACTGCGGCCAGTATGTCCGGAACTACTTCTTCCTTGCCAATCGCCATGATATGAACGCCGTCACAGATATTTTCTTTCTTCAATGTCGCTATCATACGGCCGGCAATTTCTATACCTTTGCCTAAAGCACCACCTTTTGGGGCAGCGGCCAGTTCGTCGATAAGGTATTGCGGTACGAAAATTCCCGGCACATTATCGGTCATATATTTAGCCATTTTAGCCGAGGAAAGCAGAACAATACCGGCAAGTACCTTAACCTTGAACTGCCGGGCGTATTCCATAAAGTTTTTAAAATTATCGAGGTCATAGATTGCCTGGGTCTGGAAAAACTGGGCACCGGCTTCGATTTTTTTCTCAAACTTGATTTGCTGGGGTTCGAGAGGCCTGGCTTCCGGCGTAACAATTGCACCGGCACAAAATTCCACTGCTCCTTCCAGGTTATTTCCGCCTAAATCTTTACCGGACTCCAATAACCGGATTGTTTTTAACAGTTGAGTCGAATCAAGGTCGAAAACACCCTTAGCCTCTTTATGGTCGCCGACCGGTACCGCATCTCCGGTCAGGCATAGCACGTTCCTTATACCCCGGGAATATGCAAGTAAAAGGTCGGCTTGCAGGGCGATACGGTTGCGGTCGCGACAGGTCATCTGTAAAATCGGTTCGCCTCCGCGTTCTTTAATTTCCAGGCAGCCGCCGAGGGACGGAAACCGCATTACGGAACTCTGGTGGTCGGTCATATTAATACCATCTACTTTATCCTTTAACAGGTCGATATGGTGTTGCATCTTATCCAGATTAGTCCCCTTGGGTGGGGCAACCTCACTGGTAATAACGAAGTCACCGGATTCCAGTGCTTCTTTGAAACTTCTTCGCATCTTATCCCTCCTCGGCTTCAGGAAATCTTAACCATCCTTGGCCTTGGTTCAATCTGGTAATTTCGGGGTGAATGATATTTACGCATTAATTCTAATCTACCCTGGTCTTTCAATTTCTGGTAAATAAGAGTCCAGGCACAGTCTTTTTCTCTGTCGACTTCGCACTTACCGTTATTGGTACCTCCGCAAGGACCGTTAACCAGACTCTTATGACACATGGTCACAGGACAAATTCCAGCTGTCTCACCTAATATGCACTGACCGCACTGGGCACAGACTTCACGGAAGAAACCGGGGGTATCTTCTACTGCTATAAAAAGAGTATCCAGTGCCGGTATGACCGGGCGGTCGATATATTGTCCGATGCGGTGTACCCCCAGAGCACAGGTCATTACTAGAATGCAGTTCGCATCCTGTATTGCTTTCCGGTTTTCCTTCATCGCTATTTCGGTCATCTCATCACAGGCAATGGGAATGACGCTCCACCCGCTAACTCTCTTATTAATTTCCTGAAGACGGTTTTTCATCTCAAGTACCTGGTCTATTCCGCCGGTTTTAGTCATCGTTGTACAGGTGCCGCAGCCGATAATATAAGGCCGGTCGAACCGTTCTAACTGAGCCTTAATTTCTTCGAACGTTTTTTGCCTTGTTATCGATTTCATAATAGACCTCCAATAAGAACTATCCGGGTTTACGTTTCAAGGTCGCACCGAAGACACCTTTTAGCTTCCTGCCTGGCCTTATCTTCGGAAAAGCCAAGCTCTATCTCGTTAAAGCTATCCTTACGTCTGGAAACCTCGAGGGTCGGTACTTCGATTTTCGGTTTTACCTCCCAGCTTTCCTCAGTTTCTTGTGGCGGTACTGCTTCGACACTTTTTGACTTAAGGTCGTACATATCCACCCTTGAGGTATCGCCCCTCAAATATTTATCAATAGCAAGTGCCGCTCTGCGACCAGCCGCGATAGCGTCGATTATCATACCCGGACCGGTAACAAAATCACCGCCGGCGAACACGCCGTTTATATTGGTGGACAGGTTATTGCCGTTAACCGCCAGCGTTTCCCAGCGGGTACGCTCCAGGGCACTATCAGGAGGAAGGAATGAGAGATCAGGAGCCTGTCCGACGGCAGCAATTACAGTATCCGTTTCGATAATAAATTCCGAACCGGCAATCGGAATCGGTCGGCGACGGCCGCTTTCATCAAGTTCCCCTAATTTCATCCTGATACACTGGACGCCGCTCACCTGCCAGTTCTGGGAAACAATGCGGGTAGGACTGACCAAAAAATTAATACGTACTCCTTCGGCGAGGGTTTCTCTATTTTCCACTTCGGTAACGGGCATTTCCTCAGCGGTACGGCGATAAAGGATATTTACTTCAGCGGCACCAAGTCGGAGAGCGGTACGTGCCGCGTCCAGAGCAACATTACCCCCACCGATTACGGCAACTTTTTGGCCGACTTTAACCTGGCGGCCCAGCCTTACATCTCTAAGGAAACGTAAGCCGTAATAGAAACCGGCAACATCTTCCAGTTCACCAGGTACGCCTAAACGCTGGCTACGCTGGGCACCGGCAGCAATCAGGACGGCTTTATACCCATCCTTAAGCAGGTTCTCTACGGTGAAATTAACATTAATAGGAGTGTTATATCTTATTTCGACCCCTTTGGCAGCAATAAAATCAATCTCTTTTTGTATTACTGCCCGGGGCAAACGAAATTCCGGCAGTGCTACGGAGAGCATACCTCCCCCGACAGGTAAAGCTTCAAATACAGTCACCGGATAGCCTGTTTTTGCCAGGAAATAGGCGCAACTCAGTCCGGTCGGTCCGGCACCGACTACGGCTACACGTTGGTTGTAAAGACGCGGGAACGGTTCGGGGGTTTTCCCATTATGTGAATAATACCAATCAGCAGCGAAACGTTTCAGCAAACGGATGGAGACCGGATCGTCCAATTCGCCGCGGCGGCATCTTAGCTCGCACGGGTGATGGCAAATGCGGCCGCAAATTGCCGGGAAAGGATTTCGCTCTCTAATTGTATCAATCGCTTCATGATATTCGCCTGCCGCAACATGGGCAACATACTTGGGAACGTTTATACCGACAGGGCAGGTATGCTGGCACGGCGAAATCATCAGAGCATCACAAACGGCGGCCGGGCATTTCTTTTCCTTGATATGGGCGTCATATTCTTCGCGGAAATATTTTATAGTCGATAATACCGGGTTAGGCGAAGTCTGGCCCAAGCCGCAAAGAGAGCACTCCTTAACCGTTTTGGACAGCTTAAGCAGCGTCTCTATGTCGCTTTCCCGACCCCGCCCTTCAGTAATCCGCGTCAAAATTTCCAGCATCTGGCGAGTTCCTAAACGACAGGGGGAACACTTGCCGCACGATTCGGACTGAGTAAAACTCAGGAAGAAGCGGGCGATTTCAACCATGCAGTTCGTCTCATCCAGCACCACCATACCACCCGAACCCATTATCGAACCGAGGCTAATTAGTTTATCATAATCCACTGGCGTGTCGATAAAACGGGCGGGAATACATCCGCCCGACGGTCCGCCGGTCAGCACCGCTTTCAGTTTTTTACCACGGGCAACGCCACCGCCGATATCAAAGATGACCTGTCCTAAAGGCGTGCCCATGGGCACTTCTACCAGTCCGCTATTAGCGATTTTACCGGTGAGAGCAAACACTGCAGTTCCCTTACTCTTTTCCGTGCCGATATTGCTAAACCAATCGGCACCGTGTTCGATAATTACCGGAATAGTGGCTAAAGTCTTTACATTATTAATCACGGTAGGTTTACCATCTAGCCCTGAACTGGCCGGGAACGGCGGGCGAGGCCTGGGCATGCCGCGACGGCTTTCGATAGATGCCAGCAGGGCAGTCTCCTCACCGCAAACGAATGCGCCGGCCCCCTCGCGAACTTCAATTTTGAAATTGAAACCGGAGCCAAGGATATTATCTCCGACCATGCCATGTTCCGGCATCTGAGACAAAGCAATCTTAATTCTTTCAATCGCCAGCGGTTTTTCGGCGCGGCAATAAATATAGCCTTGTCCGGCCCCAATAGCATATCCCGCAATTACCAGACCTTCCAGGACAGAATGTGGGTTGGCTTCGAGAATAGAACGGTCCATAAAAGCCCCTGGGTCACCTTCATCGGCGTTACAGATGACATATTTCACCGAACCTGCTGCGTTACGGCAAAACTCCCATTTGGTTGCTGTGGGAAAACCGGCGCCGCCTCTTCCCCTGAGTCCGGCTTTCCTAACTTCGCCGATTATTTCCTCCGGTGTCATATTTAGAAGCGCTTTGCGTAACGACTGGTAACCTCCCACAGCCACATAGTCTTTTATGTCTTCCGGATTAATGTGCCCGCAGTGCTTTAATAAAACCCTTTGCTGCTTTTTAAAAAAGTTGATATCGGAATAGTGAGGAATAGTTTCGCCGGTGATCGGGTCTTTATATAACAATCTACTAACATGTTTCTGGCTCCGCAGATGGCTATTACAAATCTCAGGGACATCATCTACCGATACCTGACAATAAAAAACGTCATCCGGTTCGATGATAATAGTAGGTCCGACCTGGCAGAAACCGTGACAACCGGTCGGTTTTACCTTTGCCGCCAGTCTTAATTTCTCAATCTGTTCTTCAAGTCGCTTAATTATTTTATCGCTGCCCGGGCAGCCTGAACTGCGGCAGACCAGAAGCGTCCTTTTCCCTTGAGGCCGGGCATCTATTTTATCAGTCACTTTATTCTCTCCCATAGTCATCAATTACTGTTGTAATTTTCTTGGGATTCATATGACCGTAAATATTTTTATTAACAACGATATTCGGTGCCTGGGCACAACAACCTATGCAGGCTACCGTTTCCAAGCTGAATTTATAATCAGGAGTTGTCTCTCCTTCATCAAGACTCAAGTGCTGCTTTATAAGTTTAAGCACCGTCTTACCACCGCGTACGTGACAGGCGGTACCCCGGCATACTCTAACGATATTTTTCCCCTGCGGTTGAGTGTAGAAAAGGGCGTAAAAACTTAAGATACCCTGTACCTGGCTGGGAAATAGACCTACTGCCTCGGCAATATCGGTTATAGACTCCGGAGGTATATAACCGACCTTTTCCTGGATTTCCTCGAGTAAAGGAAGCAGCGGCCATCGTTTACCCTGATAAGAGACAATTATTTTATCTATCTTTCCCAAGTCGGCAACTACGGTCATACTAAGCCCCCATCACTTAACTTTTTCCAATCTTACCCGGCAGCTCTTCATCGGCGGACTTTTAGCCCGTGAGTCCAGAACAAAACCGAATAAAGAATTGACCGGGGTATCCGGAAAAGAAATCGGCATAAACAACATTCCGGGAAAGAGCGTGTTACTTATCCTTACGGGAGTAGTCACTTCACAGGCTGCCGATATAACCTTGATTTTATCTCCTTCAACAAGATTAAGAGTTTTTGCGTCATCCTGACTGACTTCAAGCCAGGCGTTCGGCAGGAATTTGTGTAACTTGGAAGCTCTGTTACTCCGCGTGCCTGAACCGAAATGACCGAGTACCGACCCGGCGAGTAAACTGTAAGGATATTCTCCATTTCCTGTTTTTTCCGAAGGGATAAAGTTTACCGGAGAAAAGCGTTCAAAGCCGCTCGGAAACGCCCCTTTATAAAGACGTCTTTTACTTAGCGGTCTATCATTAGTTTTGTTGGAGACATATTCCTCTATTTCGATGTCGGAATCATTAGAGTGTTGGTAAAACGGTACCGATTCTTCGATCTCATCGGTAATTTCCCGTGTTGTCGAATAGGCCATCGGATGCCCCATACGCTCAGCTAGCTTTCCGATTATCTCCCATTCGGGGAGGCTGTCACCGGGAGGGTCGATAGCCTTGTTAAGCCATTGGACTCTCCCCTCGAAGTTAGTAAAAGTCCCTTCTTTCTCCGCGAAACCGGCACAGGGAAGCACCACATTTGCGAGTCTGGCGGTTTCAGTTAAAAATAAATCGGCGACGGCCAGAAATCCCAAAGAAGATATAGCTCGCTTAACCGAGTCGGGAGCAGGGAAACTTGCGACAGGATTTTCACCCATAATGAACATCCCTTTGATTTTGCCGCTTTCCATTTCTTTAAACATTTCCAGGCCGGTCAGACCCCGTTTAACGGGAAGCGGAGCCCCCCATCGTTCTTCGAAATTCTTTCTGGCTCTGCCATCGTCCACTTCGCAGTATCCGGGAAGAAAATCGGGTAAGCTGCCCATATCACAGGCACCCTGAGCATTATTCTCACGCTGGATAGCTAGTATACCTCCACCACTCTGGCTGATATTTCCCGTCAGCATTGCCAGGTTGGCCAGAGCAAGAACATTATCGGCACCGTTTATTTGCTGAGTGACACCGTTGCCGTAAACAATCGATACTCGTTCAGCTCCGGCAATAATATGAGCTGCTTTTTCGATATCACCGGCGGAAACTCCGGTTATATTTACAGCGTGATTGATGGAATAATTTTTCAAATTAGAAGTTAAAGCGGCAAAGTTCTCTGTTTTGCGTATGACGTATTCTTCGTCATATAATTTTTCGTCGATAATTACCTTTGCCAGAGCGTTTAGTAAGGCCACATCAGTCCCGATTTCAGGTCTCAGCCACAGACGGGCGAAAGGAACAAGTTTCGTCCATAGCGGGTTAATTAACAGAAGGCTGGCTCCCTTGAATTTGGTTGCTCGCTTCAAAGCATATTCCAGTACCGGAGCCGAAGCTGACGGATTGGCTCCGATGACTAAAATTACTTGTGACTGCTCGAGTCCGTTTATCGAACCGGTTGTTCCGGCAAAACCAATCGACCAACCCAGCGCGACCCGACCGGGCGAAGCGTAAAGGCGGCTACCGTTATCTATGTTGTTGGTACCCAAAACCGACCTGGTGAACCGCTGGAGTAAATAATTATCCTCGTTAGTACACTTGGATGAACCGAAAACCGCCAGACTGTCAGCCCCCGACCCCTCTTTAATCCGTGTGAATTCGGCAGCAATAAAATCCAGAGCTTTTTCCCACGTAATTTTTTCAAAATTGCCGTTCACTTTCAGGAGCGGGACAGTCAGCCTTTCCGGGCTGTGAACAAAGTCGTAACCATAACTTGCACGCACGCAAAGGGCACCATTACCTGCCCTGCTTTCGGTATCCGGGCGTACACGTACTATTCGACCGTTCTTTATCTCGAGTTGAATAGGACAACCGCAACCACAAAAGGGGCATACTGAATCGACCAAATCATTTGACGTACCGCGTAATGTCTGGTCTTTTTCCATAAGAGCCCCTGTCGGGCAGAGTGCGACACAAACACCGCAGAAGGTACACTCGGATTTCTCCAGGGCGACATCGTTGAGAGTCGCTGGTCTGGTAGCAAAGCCTCTATCCTTATAGTCAATCGCCCCCGCAACGACCAACTCCTGGTCAGCCCGGATACACTTGGCACACAGAATACACCTAGAAAGGTCTCTCTCGATGAAAGGATTTACTTCTTGGATTACACCGGGTTGAGGTATTTTTTTCAGGTCAACCAGACCGATACCCATCTCGGCAGCTAACTTTCGAAGCTCGCACCGGTTACCTTTATCACATACCATACAGGAATCGGGATGGGTAGAAAGCATGAGTTCGAGAATAACCTTGCGGTGTTCCTGTACCCGAGATGAATGGGTATGAACTACCATTCCCGGTTGAATCTTGGTAATACAGGAGGGAAGTAATGCCGCTGAATGTTCTTCTTCGACCAAACATATTCTACAGGCTCCTGTCGGCGTGAGATGGGAATCATGACAGAGCGTGGGGATTTCGACACCGGATTCACGGGCGAGTTCCAGAATTGTCATCCCCGGATACCCGCTAACCTCAACACCATTCAGAGTAATTGTAATAGCTTCCAATTTAACGTCACCTTCAGTATTTATATGAGATTACTGATGATGTTTACTGAGCGATTCAATCCATGACTGGTCGCCCCGGCCTACTGATCGAATTCCGGTAAGCAGGTGAGTACTGGCGACGGCTTTAGAGATGAATCCTACGGCTCCTATATTCCGGCTGGCCATTACGTTTTCATCTTCATCGTATTGCGTCAGCATTAAAACCTTAGATGCTTTACAGTTTTTACATATTTCTTTAGCAGCCTCTAATCCATCCATCACCGGCATGTTAATATCCATTACGACTACATCGGGTATTAAATCCCTGGTCTTTTCTACTGCATCTTTGCCATCGACTGCCTCACCCACCACCTCCATATCTCGCTGTAAAGCGATTATTGACCTGATACCGTCTCTAACCACCGGATGGTCATCCACTATCAATACTCTTATTTTCTTTGTTACTCCTTCCAGCAGTGCCTGGATACGTGGAATAAGTGATTTAGGTTCTACCGGTTTGGCTAAAAAATCCTCCGCTTCACACTGCATGCCTTCATACATCAGCCATCCCTCAATAAGTTGTTTCTCAGGAGGGGCGTTGATAACCATAATTGGTAGGTTGCTTAGTCCTAATTCCTGTTTAACCCATTTGTGGAACAAGAACGGTTCTCCTCGTGGCATTATCGTTCCTAGGATAATCAACTCAAGTTGGCTATTACGTACTACTTTTTGGGCCTGTTCACGGTTATTTGCGGTAAAAACGGTATAGTTTTGCTCTTCCAGAACATTTTTTAATGTTTCGGTGAATCTGACTTCATTGTCAGCAATTAGTATCTTGCTTTTTTCACCCATCTGACTCTACCTCCAAAAAAGAATACCCCCATTTAGACTTTATAACAGTATCAATCAATAAGTAATAGGGGTTTGCCCTTAGTTAGACGGGGGAAAATACCTTGAAAATTATGTATATTTATATTGATTTAGGACTGAGTGGATAATTCGAATGGTGTGAAATGTATTTTTAAATATGGTTGACGCCTTTACGCAAAGCGTATTTTATTAGTTCAAAGCGATTATGAACACCAAGTTTGTTCATGAGCTTTGTTTTATGCCCTTCGACTGTTTTGGGGCTGATTGATAGACTATATGCAATTTCTTGGGTGGTGTAACCCTCTACCAGAAGCTTGAATATATCTCTTTCCCTCTGAGTTAATTCGTTGTATGGGTCATGGCTATTTTTATCGGTAATACTGCGTTGATATGCTTCAATCAGAAGCTTGGTTACTGAAGGAGAAAGGAAAGAATCCCCGCGGTAAATTGAGCGTATGCCTGTAACTAACTCCGAAGAAGCAGCTGCTTTACTAATAAACCCTGATGCACCGGATTCGATAACGGGGAGGAAATATTCCTTATCGTCATATTGGGTGAGAACAAGTATTTTTGTACCGGGGAAGTCCTTTAATATTCTTCGGGTAGCCTCAAGACCGCCCATAACCGGCATAGCGATGTCCATCAATACGACATTCGGCATTAATTTTTTAATCAATTCGATTGCCTCATTGCCATTATTCGCTTCGCCTATTACTTCCATATCGCCTGCAAGGGCGAGTAAAGCACTTATACCGTCTCTAACAACGGTATGGTCATCAACTACGAGGACTCTTATTTTTTTCTGCATAATAAAATTCCTGACCTATCGGAATATTAGCCCAAACGGTTGTTCCGGTACCCAATTTCGAATCGATGCCGCTGGTACCGCCTAAAAAACCAATCCTCTCTCTCATGCTGAATAGTCCGCGGCCACGTCCCCCCTCCTCAATATCGGTAATTTTCGATACATCAAATCCCTGACCGTCATCTTTTAACTTGAATAATAACTGGTCCGGCCTGTATTCTAAAGTTATTATCGCATTCCTGGCTTTGGAGTGTTGAGCAACGTTACCTATAGCACCCTGGATGACACGAAAAAGTGTTGCCTCAATATCAGAAGGAAGTCTTTTTACATTTCCCAGAGTTTCTACGAACACGTTTATTCCTAATGGTTGCAGACTCGTTTCAGCATATTGCCGTATAGCCGGGACCAAACCAAGTGTATCCAGCAACGCCGGGTGAAGATTGGATATCAGGTGACTGACTTCTTTGTGAACGTGAACGGTCAATGACTGTACCTTTTTTAACTTGCCGATAAAATCTGCACTCAGATTGCCGTTAAGCTGTGCAATTTCAATAATTGCCTCCAATTGGAGCGATAATCCGGAAAGGGATTGGCTAGTCTCATCATGCAATTCCCGGGCAATTCTACGGCGTTCTTCCTCTTCTGCGACCAGATTTTGCCGTGCTAGTCTGCGTAGTCTTTCTCTTGCTTTTCTCAGCCTTTCATACAACATTGCATATTCAATAGCGATTCCCAGTTGGTCGCCAATAGCATAGAAAAGGGATATGTCTGTCTGGGTAAACCTCCGCTGGATTTGGCTGGCTATTGTAATTACTCCAAATACTTGTTGTTTTGCCCGGAGAGGGATACTAATAAACGTTTTTAGGCCATCAACATTTAGTAATTCAGGAAAAGTAATATTTGGATCTTTAGACGTATCTTCTAAAAATACGGCTTTGTTGGATTCAGCAACTTTACCAGATATACTTTCACCTAATTTAAGATGTATTTTTTCTACAATATCAGAAGTTAAACCATGATAGACACGATATGAAAGTGTTTTGGATTCTTCATCCAAAAGTAAAATGCCCCCGACAGTACCGTTCGTAATTTGAAGAACATTATCGAGGGTAATCCTCAGAATAGCGTCCAAATCTGATAATTCGCTAAGTGCGGCTGATACACGGCTCAGAGCAAGAAGTTCACGACTTAGCCTTTCCGCGTTATTCTCGCAATTTTCATAATCGGGAATATTTTGCCCTTCAACTGCCATATCGCCACCTCAACATGAGATGTATTGGTGCCGGCATGTTACGAGTTTATACTATAATTCAAAATAAGCCTAGGTGAAAAACCCAAATTTGTCAAATGAAATGATTATGGGATATATAACTATTGATTTGAATATGGCGATAGCACTAAATGGTATTACGTTAATGTGAACTATTTTACTTGAGATAGTTCAGGTAGTTTATAATTAAAATAACCATCCATCCCTTTCCCAATATACAGTTGTGCCGGTGGAGACGGACTTTCGAGCCTGTCTCCGTCTTTCCGGTATCGATAACCATCTCCTGAGGCTATATTGAGAATAATAACGAGTTTACAAGTAGTATCGCCAGAGTGTTTGGGATAAGGGTTTTCGTCCTACTTTTCGTCCTACTTACTAAGTGGTTTGTTCAGCTAAAATCAGTATATGACGACGGCGGCCTTGGTATACGTACTATTTAGCGTCGTATCCGCGTAGGTCGGAGCTTTATCCGTTTATTTTCGACCTTAAGAGCATCGTTTTTCATAACGTATGAAAGCAATGGCGGCAGCAGTTGAGTGACTGTGACGGTAGTGTTAAAATATGGCTGAAATCTCGTAGAGACGAGATTGAATTTATTAAAAGGAGGCACAATTTGGTTGATAAAACACCTTTAAAATCCGAGCCTGAAAGACTATTTGCCTCCCTGTCACCGGAGACTATAGATAGACTCGCTGACCTTGTGGTGGCGAAGCTAAAAGCGTCGAGCCCCCGCCCTCTTACTTCCAAGCAGGTAACCTCTCAAGGGCCTTACCCTGAGACTGAACTTAAACTAACGATGCGAGAAATGGCCAGAGAAATGGCCAAAAGAATATGTATCCCGTCTCTCGGGGATAAAAGTCTGAGGCCTATTCATATACGCACCCTGGTGGTCGGGCTCATGGAGCATTATCGAATTAGCGGGAGACGGGCCGGTCATCTAAATCGGCTGCACCTCTTATCGCTACCAGCCCATCAGGGATGAGCAGGTCACTTTACGTATGCGGATTAACGAAATAGCCAAAGTAAGGGTGCGTTATGGTTATAAGCGGATCTATGTTTTATTACAACGGGAAGGCTGGCGGATTAATCACAAACGGGTCTACCGGATTTATTGTTAGGAAGGGTTAAATTTACGGACTAAGAAGCCTAAAAGACGAAGGAGTGCTGCCCAAAGGATCAGTCAGCCGCCGGTAACCGCGGTAAATGAGAGCTGGAGTATGGATTTTGTCACCGATAGCCTCTTTAACGGGCGTCGATTCAGGACTTTAACGCTGGTTGATAATATTAGCCGGGAATGCTGGGCAATCTAAGTAGAGCAGCATATCCGCGGGGAAGATGCGGTCAGTATAGTAGAACGAATGAAGATAAGTCATGATGCACCCTGTTTCATCAAGGTTGATAATGGGCCGGAATCCATTTTAAAGGAGCTGGATAAATGGGCTTATGAAAACAAGGTGACACTGGATTTCAGCCGGCCGGGAAGTAATCAAGGATTGGCGGAGAGATCATTACGAGGTCAAACCACAGCTCATTGGACAACCTGACACCGGTGGAGTATGCTAAAACAACAGCTGGATTCTAACGATAGGTGTAGCTAATCATGGGGTAAGATCAGTCAACAATTAAGATAGGTCGCATACAAATCTGAAAGCTGTCTTATCTTTGCCGATATCGATCAATTTGATATCATATTAATTGTCGGAGGTTACATATGCCAGATACTAAACAAGAATATATGAAGTCACTTACAAAGGCTTTAGAAATCTTACAACTATTTATAAACAGAAAAGAAATGGCTTTAGGAGAAATCGCAAAGTTATCCGGACTAAATAAATCTACGGTATACCGCATGCTGAGTGTATTAATAAGATATGGTTATATAAAACAAAAAGTAAAAATGGGTAATTACTCTTTAGGTCCGGTATATTTACTATTTAGCAATATTGTTAAAGACGAAATTCAACTTAGAAAAATAGCTATGGGCTATCTTACAGAACTGGCTATGAATATTTACGAGGTTGTTGGATTAGCTTATTATGTCAATGGTAATAACACTATTCTAGAAATCTTCCATGGTCCAGAATCTCCACAAATATTGAAGGTAGATCCTGGAAACACCGTAAACTTACCCTTCCACGCTACGTCTATAGGTAAGATATTTCTTGCATATATGACTAAGGAAGAAATCGACAAATATTTAGGTGAAAGAAATTTAACGAGTTTTACACCGAATACTATAACAAATATTAATGATATTAAGCACCAATTAATGGTTATTAGACGAGAAGGTATAGCTTTTGATGATGAGGAGTCTACGATTGGCGTCAGAAGTATAGCGACCGGCATTAGAGATAATGAGAGAATAATGGGTGCAATTTGTATAATAGCACCTTCAGTTCGTCTTACCAGTGCTAAAATGAAAGAACTAATTCCACGTATTAAAAATTGTGCCTCGGGAATTTCAAAAGAATTGGGATATCTTACCCATTAAATGGCTTGTCCAGTTTTCGTGGGGAAGGTCACAGCCATCTTCGGATAAATCAGGTAACATAATGCTAAGAATCACCTTGTTTTTTGTTAATCCCCTAAAATACCACTGGAGTTTCCGTATAATACACGTACACGTTTAGTAAAAGGTACAAGAGGAATTAGGTGATAATCTGGTAGAATGTTTAATATTGGTCGATTAAAAGACGTAATTATAAAATGAGCTAACAATGGATTTTACACTCTCCTTTAAGGAAGATAAAATGAAATGGTAAAATGCAATGCATGAATTATCAATAACCCAGAGTATGTTCGACCTGGTGCTTGAGCAGGCCAAGCAAGCAAGTGCCCAAAAGGTTGTCAGTATTAACCTGGTTATCGGAGAGATGACAGGTGTGGTCGGTGACTCGGTGCAATTCTATCTGGAGTTATTATCTAAGGGGACCATAGCGGAGGAAGCTAAATTAAACATTAAGTCGGTACCGGCTAAAGCCAAATGCCAGCGGTGTAGCAAAGAGTTTGATTTGCCGGAGTATGAATGGACCTGTCCGGAATGTAAAGGGGATGGATTGGAAATCACCGGCGGTACAGAATTATTTTTAGAGAGTATTGAGGTAGAATAATGGAAATAAAAGTTTTAAAAGATATCTTAAGTGCCAACGACCAGATTGCCCAGAGAAATCGGCAATTGCTGGACAAGAATAAGGTGTTTGCCGTTAACGTAATGGCTTCCCCGGGGGCCGGGAAGACCAGCCTGATTCTGGCAACTATAAAGAAACTGAAGGAAAAATTTGATATCGGGGTTATCGAGGGTGATATTAGTTCTAATATCGATGCGATGAAGGTCAGTAAAGAGAAGATACCGGTCGTCCAGATAAATACCGGCGGCGAATGTCACCTGGATGCCAATATGCTGAATAACGGTCTGAATAATATGTCGCTGAAAGATGTTCGCCTGTTATTCATTGAGAATGTGGGCAACCTGGTCTGCCCGGCGGAATTCATCCTCGGTGAAGACATTAAGGTCATGATTTCCCATACTCCGGAAGGTGATGATAAGCCTTATAAATACCCGTTAATGTTTCATACCGTAGACGTGGTAATAGTCAATAAAATTGATTTACTACCATACGTCAATTTTGACCTCGCCGCTTTTTCTGAGGCCGTTAAGGGAATTAATTCAAAAGTTAAAATCTTTCCGGTTTCCTGTACCACCGGACAGGGGATAGATGAGTGGGTGGGCTGGTTGGAGAAGCGAATCAACCGGAAATCTACGGGCTGATTGACAGGATAAAACCGGCGTTTTAGAATGGAATCAGGCTTAGGTAGGTCGTTATTGTTGTCCAAACATTGACAGTAGCTATAATTGTTCGGCATAATAAAGGTTGTTGACCGAAAATACATTAGGAGTTATATGGTAAAAATCAGACTGAGACGTACGGGTGCAAAAATGAAACCCAGTTATCGGGTTGTGGTAACCGATTCTCATGCGCCGCGGGACGGTGCTTTCATTGAGATACTCGGGCATTTTAATCCGCGCACTAACCCGGAAACGGTGGTTATAAACGAGGAAAGAGCATTAAGCTGGCTGAAGCAGGGCGCCCAGCCTACAGTTACCGCCGGCAGACTTCTCACTAAGGCCGGTATTATGGACAAATTTAAGGCAAGCAAGGAGCCCGACAAGGAGAAAGCATGAAAGAGCTCGTCGAGTACATCGCTAAATCCATCGTAAACGACCCGGAAAAAGTAGTTGTCACCGAAGAGACCAATGACCAGGGTGTAATTGTGCTCAAACTTCAGGTGGCAGATGAGGACAAGGGGAGGGTTATCGGTAAGCAGGGCAGAATCGCCGAAGCTATCCGTACCCTTATTCGTGTGAAAGCGGCTAAAGCAGGCACCAAGGTTTCACTCGAGATTATCTAGACTATTAATAAATAGCAACCACAAATTACTTCAGAAGCTGAGAGATAACATCTTCCATCTGTTAGCTCTTTGTATTCATTCAACCAGCAGGTAATCATCCCCATTTTAATAAACACCGGGGAAACCCGCGTTTATTTTTAACCAGACAATGAAAAAGCGGAAGGTTTATTCACCTTCCGCTTTAATGTTTTCAGGTGTGACCAGAGAGTTATATAACCGACCCCTTACGGGCTCTCTTTCTCTTCTCGGCGACATCCAGGCGGGCAATCGCGCGGCGTAAGGCGGCTTCCGCACGGGCTTTCTCGAT
>JAFGLR010000166.1 GCA_016927955.1 Dehalococcoidales bacterium | reverse complement strand
TTGGGACGAAGTCGTAACAAGGTAGCCGTAGCGGAAGCTGCGGCTGGATCACCTCCTTTCTAGGGAGATGAAAAAATTGGTGTGTAAACCAAGTTCTCCTAGGTCGAGTTCCGGTTTTTTAATCGGAGCAGAGGCTTTCTTTCCGCTATACAGGGGTTAAGGAAAAGGGGGGAGCTGAAATAGCTTCCCCTTTTTTTTGTTATAACAAAATCGGGTGTTACATTTAAAAACAAATAATCTTTTAATCTTTAATCTTAATATGCTACACTTTTCCCGATGTCTAATATTTTTAAAGAAGAATTTGCCGGCATCTACCGGTTTCTGAAGAATAATGCCAACGAAGTAATTGTTATCAGTTCCGCGATGCTCTTCATCATCCTAAACAGATATTTTACAATTTGGGACTACTGGTTCAGCGTTTTATTCTATTTCGGTCTTTTACCTTTAGTGGTTATTCTACTAATGAGGAAAAATCCCCTGGATTACGGGTTACGGTTGGGGAATCTGCGGGTATGGAGCTTCTGGGTTGTTTTAATATGTCTTATCGCCGCCATTATTCTCATTAGCGTTTCATTTTTACCCTCGCTCCAGGGTTATTATGACCACGAGCTTAATAAATACGGTTTATTCACTTATGTTTGGACGAGTGTGTTCAGTCTGATGGGTTCCGAGTTCATGTTCCGCGGTTTTTTACTCTTCGGTTTGAGAGACAAGTTCAAAGAAGGCAGCATCATTATACAAATGATTCCCTTTGCCATTCTGCACCTTGGTAAGCCGCCGGTGGAAACTATCAGCACCATCGTTACCGGTCTGCTTTTCGGATATATCGCCTATAAAGGCAATTCCTTTTGGCCGGTCTTAATCATCCACGTGTTTATAAATACCTTCTTCGTAACGGTGATTTACTTCTAGATATGGAAGCAGGTTATTCATAGAACCGGTAGAAAGCCCGGTAGTAAGATGGTTCCCGGTCTTTATTCGAACGGCTGACCGCCAACATCAGCATTGTTACTATAGCCGTAACTTTCCCAGTAACCGCGGAAAGAAGTATCGGCAGACAGTTCGATGCGGGTGACCCACTTGGCCCATTTATAGCCGTATTTGCTCATAGCGACAAGTTGAAAAGGAAAACCCCGGTCAGCCGTTAACGTGATATCATTGTCTTTCAAGGCGATGATAATATCGTTATCCCGGATGTAACTCAGGTCGAGAGAAGAATAGCCCTCGGGAACATCGGTGGTGTGGAAGATGACGATTAAAGCCTCCGGTTTAACTTTAGCGTCGGCAAAAATGGAGTTAAGAGTCGGCCCTGTCCATTTAGCAGTGAAACCCCAGCCTTCAACACAACTCAGGTCCATCAACCGGTCATCCTGCGGATAGGCCAGCAAATCATTATAAGTTAGAGTTAGGGGATTATCTACCAGTCCGTCGACGATTAACTTGTAGGTTGCCCTGTCTATATGCTGGATGCCTTTAAGAGCATTATTGTTTTGCCTGCTAATGGGGGTCAATTCCACA
This sequence comes from Dehalococcoidales bacterium, assembly GCA_016927955.1. Taxonomy (GTDB): domain Bacteria; phylum Chloroflexota; class Dehalococcoidia; order Dehalococcoidales; family JAFGLR01; genus JAFGLR01. The sequence goes on along the minus strand of JAFGLR010000166.1, from coordinate 2,816 downwards.
CCCTGAAACTCGGTTGCTTCGACTTCGGTTGTTAAGGAAGTTGTAGTTGAGGTAGAGGAGGTAATAGTGGATGAGGAAGTACAGCCGGAGATAAATGGAATAACCAATATAGTAGTCAGTATGACCGATATTAACGATATCTTAATCTTTATTTGCCGCACCGATTTTCTCCTAAATCCGATTTCCCATAATGATGAATATTACCAGCATTCCTAGACCGGCAATAATCAGTAATATATTGATTAGCCAGGTAATAGCAGGCTTTTTGGTAGAAATGGAGAGTCTAATATTAGCCAGCACGTGACTGAGAAAGAAAATAGCCAGCGGTATGTTGGTTGCCCGGTGGATAGCGTCAGCGAGACGACGGTCGATTAGTCCGAAGGTTATATTATAAATAATCCCGGTCCGGGTGATGCCCCAACCGGAGACAACCAAAACGACCACGGTTACTAGTAACAGCCATGCACTGGTGCGGGAAACCATCCTTAACCATTTAGGTGAAGTGTTTTTGTTTGTAACATTTTTAGATTCCATTGGTCTATTCCTAAATACAATTCGATGATACAGACTTAACTTACATATAACTATCCGTACCACTACGTAATTTATTGGGGGAAAGCCCTTATTCTCTTGATAATAAACGATTGATTTTAAAAGGATGACGAGGCTTGTCAGGTATTTATATTTTGTATTGTGTCTCATATGGATATTACAATAGTATTACGCATGATTGGGGGTTAGTAGTGAAATACGACTTCGATTCAGTTCCTGACCGGAAGAATACCGGCAGTGCCAAATGGGACGCCGTAAAAACACTCTTCGGCAGGGATGATATTCTGCCGATGTGGGTTGCCGATATGGACTTCCCTGCGGCAAAGCCTGTCGTGGATGCCCTTGAAAAACGTGCCCGGCATCCCTTCTACGGATATAGCTACGTTAGCGAGTCGTTAATCGAGGCGATTGTCGCCCGTATGTACCGCAAATTCCGCTGGCGAATCAAACCCGAATGGATATTACTAACTCCGGGCGTAATTCCGGCTCTTAGTCTGGCCGTTCGTTCACTTACTCACCCGGGTGATGGAATAATCCTGCAAGAGCCTGTCTATTATCCCTTTTTCCCGGTGGTTACCACCGGCGGCTGCCAGATAATAAATAACGGCTTGAAATTAGTACGCGGCCGCTACGAGATGGACCTGGTCGATTTAGAAGAAAAGTTTCTTCCCAAAACGGGTATGGGACGTACGCCCAGTCGGGCTAAGGCGATTCTCCTGTGTAATCCGCATAATCCGGTCGGCAGGTTATGGAACAAAACAGAACTCGTTAAGCTGGGCGAAATTGCCTTGAAACATAGTGCCGTGGTTATCTCCGATGAAATACACTGCGAAATATTATACACGGGTAACTGGCATACGCCTTTTGCTTCGATTTCGGAGGAATTTGCCCAAAATAGTATAGTATGTATGGCTCCCAGTAAGACCTTTAACCTGGCCGGACTGGAAGCATCTTCTATCATTATCCCCAATAAAAAGCTGCGGGATAACTTTACCGAACAAATGTCCGCGCTGGTAACGGGTGTGAATATATTCGGACTGACAGCCATGGAAGCGGCTTATCGTGATGGTGACGAGTGGTTGGCACAAGTGCTGGACTATCTGGAGAGCAACTTACGTTTTACGCAGGATTTCTTTAAGAAAAGGGTTCCTGAAATCAAAGTAATTAAACCGCAAGCGACCTATCTGATATGGCTGGATTGCCGGAAACTGGGACTGGATAATATTGCCCTGCGGAAATTTATGCGGGAAAAAGCCAGAGTAGGTTTCGATGACGGATTTCTTTTTGGTAATGCCGGTTCCGGTTTCCAGCGGATGAATATCGCCTGCCCACGTTCTTTGCTTCAGGAAGCTTTGAACAGAATTGAAGCAGCGGTTAATTCGCTGTAGCTATTGTTTTAGAAGACGGTTATTTTCTACCTGTTTTCTGTATCACGTAAAAACAATTGCCGTAGTATTTTGAATATTTCCGGAACATATCGATTTCAAGAAGAAATGAATCGAATAATTCTTTAGCCTCTTTATTATTCGGATACTTTTTCCGTAACTCGGAGATTCTTCGTTCCGCCGGTGTATAGTAGTCCTGCCACCAGGATTCTTCGGGTATCGGAAAGCTGCCGATGAGCTTGTAACCTGATGACTCAATCATGGTGATAACATCCTGATAGTATTTAATATCAGAATATACCGCATTGAAGAAATTCTTTATCTCAGCGGGCTTTCTTTTCTTGAGCCACGCCAGTTCGCTGATTACAAGGAAGCCTTCTGGTTTTAACAGCTTACGCCATTCCTTTAGACCTTTCTGTAGACCAATGATGAAAATTGCTCCTTCCGACCAGATTATATCGAAACCCTCCGGCGGGAAATCCATTTTGCCCATATCGCCGACAATGCCGGTCACTCTGCCGGAAAGCCCGGTTCGTTTTGCTCTGGCATTGACTGTTTCGATGAAGAAAGGGTGATTGTCCAGAGCGGTAATTTTACCTTTGATTAAACCAGCTAAGATGAAGGTCTGCATGCCGGAGCCGCAGCCGATATCCAAAATTGTCGGTGAAGCCGGTAAATTATTAAGCATCCGGAATGCTTTTTCAGTTGAAACGGCATCGCCGGGACCCTGCCTGGGTAATTCATCAAATATTTCGTAAAAGATTATTTCCATGGTTGTTACTTAGAGATTAGTGGCGGAGGGGATGGGATTCGAACCCATGGTTGGCTAATGCCAACAACGGTTTTCAAGACCGTCTCCATAGACCACTCGGACACCCC
>JAFGLR010000021.1 GCA_016927955.1 Dehalococcoidales bacterium | reverse complement strand
TGCCCCTCGTGCGGTCAGGATATTATGACGTCGCCCTCGGCAGAAAAGAACAAGCAAGAATGCCCCTCGTGCGGTCAGGATATTATGACGTCGCCTTCGGCAGAGAAGAACAAGCAAGAATGCCCCTCGTGCGGTCAGGATATTATGGCATCGCCATAAACGTAGTTAGCCAACGGGTGCTTGCATTTGTTTGTCTCTACCGACGAGCAGTAAAGTGAACAAAATAAGGTAAGGCGGAATAACACTAAACGCCTTACCTTATTATATTTTCTATTATTGTGGTCGGGGTGGACGGATTTGAACCGTCGGCCACTTGAATCCCATGTAGCGGAAATAAAAGGCGGTGTTCGCTTGCCTCCTTTTTAATCCATTTTATAATTTGAATTCTTATAATGCAATTATTATTTTTACTGTTTTGTTAATTCTTTAGGAATAAGAGAAAATAATATTGAAACTAGATTCTTTATTGACTCCAAATTAACTGCAATATCATTTACAGTCATATTTACTGAATGAAAATTGCTATGCAGAGCTTCTGCTTGATAAAAAGCATTACTTATATTTTTATTATTAGTTTCACGACTTATTTCAGTAACAAACCATCTTAAACTACGGTGATTTGATAACTTTATATTTCTACTTTCAGCTAACGCCTCGAGTGCTTGAGCTACACTTCCCCACAACATCTCTCCGGCTTTACCAGGTTCACCTTTGTTTAGCATAAGTTGGCCATTCTCTAGATATTCTAGAGACGCTTTAATATGTATAATTATTGAACTTTTAGCTTCATTGGTATTATTGTTTTGTGTACTCAATTATTTGTCCATTTTTAGAGTCTATTTTAATTATTACAATTTCTTTTGGACCTAATATACTTACATCGTATTCTACAATCCATACGTCTCCAACTTTTTTCACTTTTTCCAACTTTTTAAATGCATAATATTCATTTAAAAAAGAGACAGCTTTTTTTATAGCTTCTTCAACAGATGTTATTTCACTCATTATTCCTATGCTCTCCTATTATTGTTTATCATGGTTGTTCAATAAGAATTTTATAATACCTGAATCGTTACTTCTGTTTGAATCCCATGTAGCGGAAATAAAAGGCGGTGTTCGCTTGCCTCCTTTTTTTTATCATAACACAATAACTTTCATATTAAAATACTTTACAGTTTCAAATATATATGGTAATATCCACTAAACATGATAATTGTGCAAATATGTTTATTATTTTATTTAATTATGGGTTTACATAAATATTATGGAACAACCTAATAACCAAAGTTATATTTTTGAAATAATAAAAATAGCACTTCCTGTTTTTATTTCTCTACTAAAAAGTAGATTAAGAGCACAAAAACAAGATGAAACAGTTGTTTACGAAGCTATTCAAAGACACTTGGTTGAAACTTTAAATTGGTCAAGAAAATTACAATTTTTCGGAATGAGTACGCCTGATTATACTGAAGAGGCAACTATTGCGTTATCAATTAGTAATGAACCAAGACGTTTCCGTAGCGTTAGAAATAATAAAATAATAAATGAAACGGACTTAATATCCGAAACAACTAATGTAATATTACTCGGAGAACCTGGTGCAGGAAAGACTACCACTATAAAAAGAATTATTAATAATATGGTAGTTGAAGCACCTAACAGCCCAGATGACCATTATAAATTTCCGATATTAATAAGACTTGGATATTTAAATGATAAAGAATCTTTATTAACAAAGTTAATAGAAATATTCGGTTTAAAAGTAGAGGCATTTGATATATGGGTTCGAGTTCCAAGCGTTGATAAATTTGGTAATGTTAGTTATATCGATGAAAAACAAACGGAAATGCGAATCGGCGGGGAAAAAATTGAAGTAGTTATATCAAATCTTCTTAATGAAGGTCATGTTTTGGTTTTACTCGATGGTCTTGATGAAATTAGACCTCCTAATAGAGACAACATAACTTCAGAAATTATTAACTTATCGCATAAATTAACAACTTCAAAAATTATTATATCATGTAGGTCAGGAGACTATTCCAGAACTCTAGAAGGTTTTTCTGTACATGAGCTATGCTCACTTACTGAAGAACAAATTCAATTTATTAAGGATATTTGGTTAGGTAAGGATGATAAATCTTTTTTAGAACAGTTGCACAAATTACCTTATAAAGATGTTGCTGATAGACCTCTTCTTTTAACCCAATTGCTTTTCCTTTATAAAATAAAAGGTTACTTTCCTGAACAGCCTAGCCAAGTGTATAATAAATTAGTTAATTTGCTTCTCGAACAATGGGACGTAGAGCGTGGTATAAGACGCATATCTAAGTATTCAGGTTTCGACCCAACTCAAAAAGCTGAATTCCTTTACGCTCTCTCTTATCAGTTAACTTACATATTACAAAAAACAAGATTTACAGAAAATGACTTAATTGAAGCATATTGGACTATTCATGAACGTTACCAGTTACCAAGAGACCAGGCACAACAAGTAGCAAGAGAGATACAGACTCATAACGGCATTATTACGATAGGTCCGAATGACGTTTATGAATTTTGCCACCTCTCTCTTCAAGAATATCTTTGTGCTCAATATATTGTTAGGTTACCAATGGAACGAATAAATACAAAGTATTTGTCTACTTATTCTGCTCCTCTTGCTGTAGCTGTCGCATTATCTTCAGTACCAAGTTTTTGGTTTTCTAGTCTAATAATGAAATTTGGAAATATTAAGTATTTTAATGCTATTGCTATGAATTCATTTTTGTCTAGAATACTAGCTGAAAGACCTAATTTTGAGGTAGACGAATCAATAGGTTTTGCAATCCTTAGTTTATATAAACAGTTCGGTAATGATAATTCTATTAACCAACGGTTATCTCTAATGTTAAAAAATAAAACCGTATTAACTTCGTTAAAACACTGTCTTAGATGGTACAAATTTAAAAACGCAACCCAAAATAGTGTGTTTATTGAAGTCGTATTAGATAAGACTATTGAAAGAGCCTATAGTTTTGATATACCCACTGAAGGGAGATTTCCTAGGGCATTATTATCAAGTATAAAAAAAATGTCGAAATGAAAATTAATTTGTAGTATATAATAAAATATTCCATCCTCGAGAATCTTATTGTATATAGAATATATTGGTTGTAATGATAATTTTTTAAGTTATTTATAAACTAAAAGTAATTATAGTCTCCTGGTAACATTGGGAAGGTAAGAGGCAACGTGTTCGGCTCTACAGCTGAGCAGTAGTTAACGTATAAAGGTCAAACGGAATAAAGGCGGTCGGCGGTATTCCGCCGACCTTTTCAAAATAAAGAAAAGCCCCCCTATTACTTACAGGGGGGCTATCTGTCCAAAATAGAATAAACTAATTAGGATTGAAAGGGGAATAAAATAGTTTTCTCTTATTGAGTTTATTTTGATATTCTTCGGTATTAATAATCTTTTTAATTTCACTAACCGGGTCTTTAAGGCCTAATGCCTGAGCCGTAGCCAAACATCCGACAGCTTGGTTCAATAGCATTTTGATAGTCGGGTTTCTTTGCATAGTTCGTTCGACATAAGACATCCTGCCAAAATATTCAGCGTTTGCTTGTATATTTTTCCAATAATCAGTTAAAGGCCAACGTCGTGAACGTTTATCTGATGTTGGTTTTCTTAAGGTTAACCACTCTGTTGCATATTTCCAGATGCCGGATGCATTTACTTCAAGGTCTTGGGGTGTATTAATTAAAGGTATCATTTCACGTAAACAATTACGGCGTAGCTGGAATTCCGAACGAGTAATAGGGTCTGTTCCATTCCATCCGGATTCCTTCCATATTTCTCTCATCCATTCTTTATGAGTTAATGTGATTTCAAAATCTTTAGGATAAATCCTTCCGACTATGGTATCTTTACCTATCATTATTCCGGTTCTGGTTAAACCATAAGTCGGGTTTATGAGATTATACGGCCGTTTGCTCTTGCCTTTGGTAACTATATCTCTTAAGTCCGGTAAGAATTCCGGTAATGGGTCGTTAGTATCCATACATAAATCACATCGGGTAACATGGTATTCCGTGACATTACAAAATGAGTGTATCCATCGGTCTAATATTTCAATCTGGTCAAACCAGTAATATCGCCAAAGGTATTGATTAGACGGATGTACGAATAAATCAGGGTATTTTTCGCCTGAGTTCGGGTTTTCGGTTATTTTAATTTCAAGGTCATTATTATAAAGGACATAGTCTGAGTATTCTCCGGTGTAACGTCTTAAAAATAGTTTAATCGGCGGTTCGCCATATTTAATTGGTGGTAGTTCGACTATACCAGGGTCTTTCCCAAATTCAGTATTACGAGATTGAATTTGAGCTTCTTTACAGCGTTTAAAAAAGTCCGGTGGTAATCCATAACTTTTTACGCTGTAACTTAGGTCTAACCAATCAAGTCCGGTAACAGGTATCATAATAAAAAATACCTAATTTTTGTTATTGCTAGGGTCACCGTTTGATATATCTGGTGCGTATCTGATTATTAATTCTGCTTTCAGTTGGTCGATAGTCAATTGAGCCATATTAACAAACTTAATTATTAGTTCTAAGGGGAATTCTTGCTGAAAAACTCTTGTACCAGCAATACGGTATTTACCGGGAATATTCTCGAATATACCCAAAACAAAATAACTATTCGTTGCTATATCTCTAGCTTGATTCTTGGAATCATGGAAAATAATGGTATCGTAATTTTCTGGTCTCATAATATTTACCCACCTGATATTAGGGAGTAATATATATAAGGGGAATTAAGACAGTTATATTAGGCGGGCTCGACTCCATCCTTTTATTAAATTTGTCTTGCTTCCCCCTACATATTTTTAAAGGCAATTCTTTCTCGGCCTACCTACTTTCTTACCCCATTCAGAAGCCATTCCGGGATAACGTTTTCTCATTACTTCTTGACCCTTTCGACCTATCTGTACGAAATGGTCACGGCCTTTAGTTTGTAAAACAACTAAACCGCCTTTTTTACCTGCTTGAATTACTGTAAATATAATCATTTTTAAAACTCCTTGTCGGTTTAAAAAAAAAGAGATTGGAAAAAACTAGGTTTTCACCTAATCTTCTCCAATCTCTTTTAGTAAGGACTTATCTTCCAGGGTTCGCTTAACGCCTTCCGGCAAGCCACCCTTCCTTATAGACCAAACAATAATGTTTGGTAGAGCTGGTTGCTCTTTCAGCTTCTATCTCTGGCTCTCGAAGCTCGCTTAGTATTTCAGCGGGGTATATTAGATTTAGTTGGTCATAATTATGTATTCTCCACTACCAGAGCACATTTTAATGCTTCATTCGCTTCCCGAAAGATGTGGGATGAGGTGTAGAGCATAATTATGACGGCTTGTTATGCTAATTTAACTGTAATCTCCTTCTAACTAATATGAAAACACCAAATCAATATTTATGCAAATAGATTAACATAATATTACGCCAGCTTTTTCTAATTAAGAGTCATTATTTCTCTTATTATTAACAGTTTTCAAAATTGCTATATTTGTTACCTTAACCCCATAATATCTGCCGGACTGGCTTTTTCGTGAGCCTTTAAAGCATCTTCCATCCCTAAAGTAGCAGTATAACGCCTAACCATTTCTAATTGAGAATGACCTAACAAATACTGTAAATTAAAGACGTTCTTGTCCGCTCTAAGAAAGTTTAAAGCAAAAGTGTGACGAAATCTATGTACGCTACCGCTTCCTTTTACACCTGCCCGAATTTTTAAGCGTTGGATTAATGATTGAACGCCAACACAGCTCAAAGGTTTACCTTCTTCATTTAACCATAGGGTATTACCATTACCAGGACGGTGCATGAGGTAACGCCAGAGCGATTTCTGAGCCACTTTACCGATACGGACTACCCTTTCCTTGTTTCCTTTGCCTAACACCCTTATATTACCGTTTGCGGTGTTTACATCATTAAGCTGTATTCCGGCTAATTCCGATAATCTTATTCCGGCATCAAGAAACATTAATAAAATAGCTTTATTACGACTTCCTAAAAACTTGGCGTTATGTTCGTAGTCATTATCACATACGGCTATCATTTTAATTATTTCTTCTTGTGTATAGGGTTTGATAACTTTCGTCTTAGGCTTTCCGATTTTAATTTTTAAGGTTGGGCTCTCTTTTAAAAAACCTTCCCTTACTACCCAGCCGAAAAAATTAGCCAATACAACGTAATAATGATGGACTGTTGTGAATGATACCTTGTTACGAGACGTTTCCGAGCCGTTCCCTTCGATACCCCAACGTAAAGTCTCACTGGAGACATAACCAAGAAATTTACGTATGTTCCATTCTGTTATTAATCGGACGTCATCCGACCAGTTTTGCTTTAAGGCATACCAAAGGAAACGTCTTAGGTTTTCTGAATAGAATTCGACAGTACGAGGGCTTTTGCCTTCTGTTTGTTTGGTTAATACGAAGCCATTAACCAGGGATTTTAGAGAAGTTCCGGGCGGTGCATCCATAATAATAGATGTAGTCATTTTTCATTTTGCGAGCCCGCCGTTTTAACTTAATTAGGTGGTCGTTGCTGATTTCGGCCACACTCAAGATTTATGAGGTATTAGGTGGCCGTAAGGCTTTCTTTTGAGCCTACTGGTCGGGGTGGACGGATTTGAACCGTCGGCCACCTGAACCCCATAAATAGGCTCTAAAAAGCAGCAGGCAGCCTATGGTAGCTTATTCTTTTATTAATAGTTTTAACCTTAATTGTGATATCTCAAGCCCGGTGGCCAGGCGTTTAATGGTAGGGCGGCGGCAGCTCCGGTACTTACTGCGTTCTATTTGGCTGATGTGTGACCGTTTGATGCCGGACCGCTCGGCCAGCTCCAGCTGCGTCAGTCCACTCTCTTGGCGAAGTTGCTTAATTATCTTGCCCCAGTTAGTTATTCCCACTGTTGAGAAGCTATATTACCCTTTCCGCATTTTCCGGTTTAAGTCCACAACAACGCCGTGAATATAAACATCTTCTGGTTTATACTTGCCGTAATTATTTTGTAGATACCTATCATTTTTTGTGACTACATACTTTTTTATAGAGGCTACGCCATCGATAATACCGATAACTAAGTCACCAGGATTAGGCTGTATAGCAGTATCCACAATGACCGTGTCGCCGTCATGGACATCAGGTTCCAGACATAAACCCTTGACTCTATAAGCTCGGTAGGACTCAGGGGCAGGTTTCGCTCGAGTACAGGCAACGTAATCAATCGGCTCAACGCCGCTGCCAGCAGAAATATCAGCATAAACCGGAATGTAAGCTTGAATACTTACCTCAAGGTCAGCTAAAGCAGCTTGAGGAGGCCGTACAATGTTTTTTGCATCATCCTTTAAAAACCATTCCAGCGGTTTACCTAAAATATGGGCTAAGCGTTCAAGGGCTTCTACGTTTGCCTCTCGGTCCCCTCGTTCCATGTCGGAAATGGTAACATCCGAACTGCCGTATAGTTTCCCTAATTCCCGTTGGCTCATGCCAAGTTCGAGTCTGGCTACTTTTATTTTAGCTCCGATTTGTTTATTCCTGTTCATTTCTACCCCTTTGGAAGCGGCAAACTAAATCTAACAAATAAATTGCAAAAATGCAATAAAAAGTATTGACAACTATCAAGGTAAATGGTAGAATATCCCCGAAGTCTTTGGTAAGGCTTTATTTTTATAACTCGTAACTTATGCAAAAGGTAGGAATAACGCTATGGTATTGGTAAATCAGAGTAAGGTGTTAAAAACCAAGCGAATGAAAACAGAAGAGGCTCGGTTGGGAAAACCACTAGAGGTAATAATCCCTGAGACCTATGAGAAATTGGGCAGTCTGGAGGCGGCATCTCAGGCTCTAGGGATTAACCTCAATACCATGTATTCATGGATGAATAGGCTGGGTATTTGTATTAGTAAAAAGGTAGTAATGACACGTTAGTAGCCAGCCTCAGGACATGCCGCTGGGTGGCAGCGGATTATGTGGGGAAGGCCGGACCGAGGTCAAAGGCTTCAGTATGCTAAACGGCCAGGAATCGAATCCGCATAGACAGTAGATTCCAGACTCGCTCCGGCCAGTGTAGAAAACAAATAACGGGAGGTTAACCATGCCGGAACCACGAAAATGCCTCTTTTGCGATGCCATCGCTCCAAGAAATATACCGACTGCAGCAATGATTACCGGCCCTGGGAAAAACGGCTGGTATTCAAATGCTTTGATCGTTCCCGGGACCGGTGGAATTTACGCCCGTTTTTTCCTTTGCCCGGAACATCGTAAACAGACAGAGCAAGCCTGGGCTTGGGCGAGACGTCAGCCGATGCCGGTAATAGAGGTAGATAATTGAACGCCATTAAGCAAAAAGCCGGTCTCGCCACAAAAGAGAAGTACGGTATCGAATACTATCGTCATATCGGTAAAATAGGCGGTAAACTCGGCGGACGGCCGCAGCGGCACACAGCATTAGAAAATTTGATACTCGCAGTTCAGGATGAACCGGAGATTGAAGCGGCTACCAGCGGCAACGACCTGCGGTCTTTAATCCGGGCTGTGCAGAATAAGTACGGAGACAGGCTAGGACCCCATCCTGTGCCTGTCTCCAACAGGAGGCAAAATGTCGGATAAACCCCGAATACCCTTTATATGATGACCATGCACACCCAGGACGGGAAACGCATGGGGCTGGAAGTAAACCTGGAGCTCCAGCCGCTTATCGAGCGGGCATCCAGTTATCAGAACTATAAAATTCATTTCTGGCAGTGCCATGAAATCGAAATAAAAACGGAGGTTAAAGAAAAATGACATCGAATGTTAATCTACCTGAACCCGGGAAATTAAAAGATACCTTAAGGGAACGCATTACTAACCGGCTCTTCCCCTGGCGGCGGAAAATAGACAGCCGGGACAAGTGTATTTCGAACCTAGCCAATGATAATTACCGGTTATTCAAGGAAAAACAGGAATTGGAGAGAACCATATTATCTACCAGAGACGAAATATATCAGTTAACGAATCGGATAAACGAAATTACCCGGGATTATTCAATCTCTAAGTCCCAGCAAGGAAATGCATTATACAAACTGCAACACCGTGGTATCGTGGTCCGCCTTTATACCAGGAACCTCGGCATGATCCCGTCCGGTGGTTATTACGTTTCTTTTTGGCCGGATTTAAAGGGATATGGCAATAAAAACGGCCGGTCGGATGTATACGACCCCGATCCGTTGGCCCAGGCCGTTATCAGCCAGGTCGGTAAAGAATTCGCCGGCGATAACTGGAGCTGGAATGACACAGAGAAGAGTTTACACCGGTTTTTCGAAAGGTTTGACCCGGAGCAATGGTTAAAATCGATTACCAACGCCGAAGCTGCCTTTACCGCCTTTATAACCCGTATCCGGGAACAGAAGCATTATGCAGAGATACTGGAAAAGGCAAAAAATACCGCTCCCGTGGAGCCGGCCAAATGAAAATATTAACAAGTTTAAAACGCCTTGCTATCCACGGCAAGGGCATGGTACCCCCAAAGAGTGCCGGGGAGGCCGGTTCCCTCCCTGGCACTCGCTTAACCTGCCCGAAGACCGAGGTTGAAATATTATGGTGTATTCATGCCGGGAGTCTCGGCACTTGCACCGACCCCAAAGCTCACCGGCGATGTATCGGACCGGCGGCCGGCAAGGCAGTTATTTAAGATGAAACCCTTTATTGTTCTGGCCGTATGTTATTGCCTAGCTATTCTAGTAAGTAGTTTTGCTTTTTACATTATTAAATAAATATCGAGGTCATCATGCCCTCTATTCATTACTCCGAAAATATACCCGAGCTGCTCGTCGCCCATTACGAGCATTTGAAAGCCTCCGCAATCAGTGATGACGTTATCCGGGAACGGGGCTACCGGTCCATCGTAAAGGAAACTAAACCGTCCAAGAGTGCCGGCTGCGTTAAGGGCGGAGCTCCCGGCCTGGCGGAGCTGGGCTTTGCCGGTTACCAGCTGCGGATGCCCGGTATTTTAATTCCTTTATATGGAGCGGACGGCATCATCGCCGGTTATCAGTACCGGCCGGACAAGCCGCGATTAGATAACCGGAAAGAGCCGCCGCGCCCGGTCAAATATGAAAACCCGCCCAAGTCATCAATCCGCATCGATGTACCGCCGCGGTGTTTACCTATGATTGCGAACCCGGCTGTACCGTTGTTTGTGACCGAGGGCATTAAAAAGGCCGATGCTTTAGCTTCGCAGAACGTTTGTGCTATCGGACTAACCGGCGTTTGGGGCTTCCTCGGCAAGAACGCCTTCGACGCCGTGACGGTCAGTACGGATTTGAAGTTTATCGCGTGGGACGGACGCATCGTTTATCTCGTTTTCGATTCGGATATCGTCGATAAGCCGGGCGTAAAACAAGCCCTGGACACCTTTTGCGAAATCATCAAGCGGAAGAAAGCCCAGCCGAGAATTTTATACTTGCCCACCGGTACTAATGGCGAAAAAATCGGCGTCGATGACTACATCGCACAGAAACACAGCATTGACGATCTCGTCGCTCTGGAGCGTGATATTTTACCCGCGGCGCATACGTCCTCGGAGATTCACGACGAGGATTACTGTATCGACCACGGTGCGATGGCCTGGAATAAATTCGAATCGAATCACGGCGTCGTCGAGGCAGTACCGGTGCCGCTATGTACCTTCCGGGCAATGGCCACCGAGGAAATTTCGGAAGACGACGGCGCGGATGTCCGGCTGTTTTACCGTGTCCGCGGCATGCTTACTGATAATACGCCGCTGCGGGAGATACTGGTCAAACAAGAGGAATACGACTCGATGAGCTGGGTAACCAAAAATTGGGGATTGCGGGCGCGTATCCGTGCCGGCAACGGTATGAAAGACAAAATACGGGACGCCATTCAGTTTTTCTCAAGCAAGACCGGCATTAAGATGACAAACATTTTCGCACATACCGGTTGGCGGACTATCAACGGTAAGGAATTTTATCTCAGCGGCTCTGGAGCTATCGGGGAGGGCGCGGAAAATATCCTTGTCAAGATGAACTCCCGTTTATCCCGTTATTCGATACCGGTGCCCGCCGGTGATGCGGCCGACGCGCTGACCGCTTTTAAAATGAGTCTTGATTTTCTCGATACTGCCGACCGCTCGATAACCCTGCCGCTGTGGGCGGGCATGTTCCTGGCGCCGCTATGCGAAGTTATCGAGCCGGGCTTCTCTATTTTCCTTTACGGAGCGAGCGGCTCATATAAATCGGTGCTCTCCAGCCTGGCATTATCGCATTACGGCTATTTCGACTTTCATCATTTACCGACGAACTGGTCGGCGACGGCCAATGCCATTGAGTACCTTTGTTTTTGTGCCAAAGATGCGCCGATAATCATCGATGATTGGGCGCCCGGTGTCGACACCGGCGAAGCCCGCAAGCTGGAAGTCAAAGCCGAGCGAATATTCCGCGCCCAGGGCAACCTGCAGGGCCGCGACCGCATGGGGCCGGACTTGAAAACGCAAACCAGCTATACGCCTCGAGGACTGATTATCACGTCCGGTGAGCAGCTTCCCTCCGGCCATTCGGTTACCGCCCGCTTTTTCGCCGTCCGGATGGAACGCAGCAAGGTTTACATCGATAAGATAACCAAAGCCCAGGAATCGACCCGTTTTTACCGTGCGGCGATGTATTACTACATTCAATATTTACAAAAGAGCTTCACGGCGGACAAGATGCAGAAAATTATAATCCGCCAGCAATGGGAGAAGTGGCGCGTCCAGGCAAGGGATGCCAGCGAGCACCCGCGGCTGCCGGATGCCGTCGCAAGCCTGTTTACCGGCCTGACTTTGGGACTGACCTGTGCGATGGACGCCGGCGCTCTGAATAAAAAGCAAATGGATTTAATAACCCAGGAAGCATGGCAGCTTTTCAACGAAATGGCCAACGAACAGTCCAGCCGCATCGAAGAGGAACGCCCGGGCAACCGGTTTATATCCGCGATACGGGCCGTCATACGCAAGGGCACGGGCATTTTGAAAGATGTCAACGAGTCGCTGACTGCCGACCGGATGGTAGAAGAGGAAGGAACTCAGCAACGCCCGTCCAGTAATCAGATACTCATCGGCTGGAAAAATATCAACGCCGGCAAAGAGGCGGTTTACCTCGACCCCGAGGCGAGCTACATGGCCGTAATCCAGTTTTATAAGTCCATTGACGAGCCGTTCCAGATTAAAAAGGCGGCTACTTTCGACGATTTGAGGCGGCTCGGCATTACCGATTGCTCGGAAGGGCGGAATATGAAGGCTGTATGGATTAACGGGCAAACGGAATGGGTGCTCAAGATTGCTTACCGGACTATTTTCCCGAAAGCGGAGGAGGAATGAACATCATCCGGGTATTCCCGCGAAAAACGTCATTAACGCCGGTTGACGATATGGCATTCGTGGGCGATCCGCCTATGTTTCGCCCGGCAGCCGATGAGATACATGTCAGCTGCACGTTTACCTGGGACAAAGCCGAGTCGGAGAGGTTGGCCCGGGCGTGGGGACAATTTTATCCGGTTAAAATCGGCGGGCCGGCTTTCGAGACCCCATATACAATGTTTATTCCGGGAATGTATATCAGGCCCGGTGTGATATTTACCAGTTACGGTTGCAATAATCACTGCCCGTGGTGTCTTGCTTGGCGACGGGAAGGGCATCTCCGGGAGTTGCCGATATATCCCGGCAATTTAATAAATGACAACAATTTA
Organism: Dehalococcoidales bacterium; assembly: GCA_016927955.1. GTDB lineage: Bacteria > Chloroflexota > Dehalococcoidia > Dehalococcoidales > JAFGLR01 > JAFGLR01. The sequence continues at coordinate 14,782 of JAFGLR010000021.1, read as the reverse complement.
CTCCAGTGCAATAAGTCTCATATCGCTGACGTTTTTATAATGTTACGCGGGCAAAAGCAGATAGAGTTTATCGGCGGGCTAGACTGCCGTGAAATGACAACCGAAATTGCCGACGAAATCCGCTCGCTGCGAGTTTATCAGATGTTTTTCGCCTGCGATACCAAAGCGGACTTGAAATATTTACAAAAAGTCGGTCAAATGTTTCCCAATACTGACCGGCGAAAGCTCCGCTGTTATGTATTACTCGGGTTTAATAAACAGAGACTCGATGCCGCAATAGAACACATGGAAAACGTGTGGGCGGCCGGATTTATGCCCCATGCTCAATTATATCAACCTCCGGACCGGTGGATAGAATATCCGAAAGAATGGCGGGAATTATCTCGGCGATGGATAAGGCCGGCTGTCATGCAAGTAATGAACGGCAAGGATAAGCGGCTGCCTCATAACGGAGGTATCTAATGGCCGATTTAGGAGAGCGTCTCGCCCAGGTTAGCCTGTTCCCTCCGGAGCCGTCCAAAGCCGTTGCGGATATGACGGAGGCGGAGAAAATTCAGTACGCCCTGGAAAGCAAGGGCTGGGTAGCTCTGGAGTTTCCCGGCTGGGTACAGGACACGATAATACTCGCCAACGATGAGCGTGTAAAAACGCCGGCCGGTCATGCCGTTTATACGCTCAAAGAGTTCGAAATGATTATCAAGCACACCGATACAACTAAAAACCCGTACCTGGTACACGCCGCCAAGAAAATGGGTGCGGTGATAACCAGTATTGAGAGGTTAAAAAACTAATGCCGTTCCCTAATTATCAAGGTAGAAAACGTCTCTGGACGAAAGAAAAAGTATTGTCGGCTCTATCCGCAGCGGCCGTTGAAATTAAAGGCCCGCTGCCATGTCGCGACCGCGAATACTGCCAAATTAAAAAAGGGCGTTATGACTGGCCGTCCGCCTTACGAATCCTCGAATATTATCACAGTATGGCCAGGGCGTGGCTGGCGGCCGGCGCCGAGCCGTGCAGAGTATCGATGCACAATCAGGACTGGACGGCAGCGGAAGATGATTATTTATTCGATTACGCCGGAAATTATACGCTGGCCGCCATCGCCAAACACTTGCATCGGACATACGACGCTGTAAAAGCCCGTCTTAATAAAAAGTATCATATCCAGGCGCGGGGTAATCTCGGTTACTTTTCTGCCGCCGAGTTGGCCCGTGAATATAATTGCTCCTGCCACCGGATTCGTACGGCTCTACGGGACGGTAAGATTAAGGGCGACTTTGATAAAGTCCGGAATCGCTGGAATATCGACCTGGGAGATATTACTCCGGAGGCATTATTGATATTAACCGCTCCGAAACGGACGCATAAATATCAGCCGACCGACCTGGGTGATTATGAGCAACGTTACGGCATCCGCCGGAAGATTATTAACGGTAAAACCGTGAGAATCGAGGTTAATCATTATGAGAAAGGTATCCTGGCTACAAATTAAATGCCCGCATTGCGGCACATATATCAATATGGTAACCATCAGCGGCAGAACCGGCGGCCAGTGTAAGAAATGCGGTACCGGACTCAGTTTAATAGAGACGAAAGATACAGGGGAAATAAATGATTAAACCTTATTACAAGGATAAATGGGTAACTATCTATAATGGGGATTGCCGGGAAATTTTACCCGAACTCGAGGTAACCGATGTTATAATTACCGACCCAATTTGGCCAAACACTACAATAAAACTTGCCGGCAGCGAGCGGCCGTACTCTCTCTTCCGGGAATTCTGCAGCAGAATTCCAAAGACGACAAAGCGGCTAATCATTCAACTTGGTTGCGATAGTGACCCGCGTTTTTTGCGAACCATACCCTCTTGGTTGCCCTATTTACGCTCCTGCTCACTGGAATATACCATTCCGAGCTATAAGGGTAATGTTCTAAATACCGGTGACTTTGCTTTTGTTTTCGGGCAAGCTCCACAGTGGCAAAAAGACCGGCAATTAATGCCTGGTATCTGCCGGAGTAATTACGTAGAGAAGTTGTTTCAAAAGCATAACTTCACGCATCATATCCATGAACGTAGAGCCCCTGCAGCTAAAGAGGTTATTGATAGTTTGCCACATCCCTGCACTCGAAGACTGCAGCATTTATACTGGCTGGTTCATTTCTTTAGTGATATTCAGGTCGTTGACCCCTTTATGGGCAGCGGTACCACACTTATCGCGGCCAAATACCTTAATCGAAAAGCAATTGGTATTGAGATTGAAGAGAAATATTGTGGACTAGCGGTTAAAAGACTATCACAGGAAGTCTTTGATTTAGGTTTATAAATATAATTACTACATTGGAAATTAAATATGGCAAAGGCATCTGTAGCGGTAAAGCATGAACATAAATTCAACCATCGCGGTGTCGATAATATATATCGCTGCAGCTGCGGTCTAACGTTGAAGGAATATTGCGAACAGAACGTTTACGGTCATAAGAGAAAAGAGTCTGGAGCTGGCCGACCTAAGAAGAAATTAAAAGATATCTTGCGAAAAAAATTGGAGGAAATAGCCATGGTAAACGAGCAACCTAATTACGAAACGAAAAACATCGGATTACTACCGGTACCGCCTCGACCGGTATCAAGGCATTCCAGCGCGTTAAAAAAATACTACCTCGGGAATTTAGCCCAGATACTCTCTGAATACGAGGTGCTGGGTGATAAAGGGATTAAAGAACGCTGGGGAATGAGCGACACATACTGGATAAGATTAAAACTCGAGAATAATATCCCAATTAACCATAAGGTAAAGCCCCATACCCCAGCTGTTGTAAAAGATGAAAAGCCAGCTGCAGCCGGGGAAAAGAAAACCGTCGATATTTCCAAAGCAGTCGGTGTCATCATCATAAATCCGTATATGCCGGAATATCCGGAGTTTTCATTGTGCAAAGATGGCAGCGTTCAGATGGAATGGATTTCCGGATATATCGAGCTGGTCAAGTTAAGCTGGTCAACGGCTAAAATGGAGGCAAGTTAATGGAACTCTTTCACGCAAAAACCATCGCCGTGGCAATAGTTGACAGTTTACGGCCGTGGTGCTCCCGGATAGAGATTGCCGGCAGCATCCGGTGAAAAAAGCCGTTTCCGCGGGATATCGATATCGTCTGTATCCCGAGTAATCAAGGCCATTTTCTGGTTACTTTGCAGAGAATAGGAAAAATTAAGTCAGGTGCCGGCAAGTTGATTAATGTAATTATTCAAGCACCGGTAAATCGTTATTCGGTGGATTTCTATATTGCTACTCCGGAGACCTGGGCGACGCTGCTGTTAATCCGGACGGGCAGCCGGGAGCACAATATCAAACTATGCTCACTAGCTAGGCAAAAGGGCATGAAGTTACACGCGGACGGCTCCGGATTATTCAGAGTATCCCTTCTTGAATCAGAGCCGGACGAGCGTATTGCCGGCGACACCGAAGATTCGATATTCAAGGCATTGGGCTTGCCGTATCAAGAGCCCGAGGAGAGAAAATGAAAGCATTATCAATCAAGCAGCCCTGGGCCTGGTTAATCTGTGCTGGAATCCCTCAAATGAAAGCTGTTAATAATCCTGACAGCTCACAACGTGTCGAATTAACGGGTATGGCATATATAAAAGACATTGAAAATCGAAACTGGAAAATTGGCAGAAATTCTCAACACGGTCCGTATAAAAGTGAAAGTGCCGATTTTCAATTACAGTTACCAGCACGGATTTATGTTCACGCCGGAAAAACTTTTGATAACAAAGCCGATACTGCACTTCTAAAAATGGGCTTCTCGCCGATGTTAGTATTATCTTTGTTTTCTAACCGTGTTTTCAGGGGCGGTATTATTGGGGAAGTCGATATTGTTGAGTGTGTTACTGAAAGCAAGTCGACCTGGTTTACTGGTAAATACGGCTTCGTTCTGGCGAATCCGATACTCTATAACGGACCTATTCCCTGCAGGGGACGGCTGGGATTCTTTACCCCTGATGTGAAGGTATATTGCAGTGGCATGAATACCGGCTGCCATCATGAGGATAATCCGAATTTAGACCAGTGCAAATCCTGTATTTACATGAGTTTAAGCGAGGTTAAACCGTGAAAGTCGCTATCTATGCCCGGGTATCGACGAAGGATAAGGACCAGAACCCGGAAACGCAATTACTGCCGCTGCGGGAGTACTGCACCCGGCAAAACTACGAAGTTTCCCGGGAATATGTCGATTTAGCCTCCGCCCAGGACGCTTTACACCGGACGGCCTGGCGGGAGCTGCTCGACCATGCGGCCCGCCGCCGCTTCGACCTGGTGATTGTCTGGAGAATCGACCGGGCGTTTCGCTCCGTCATCGATGGGGCGACAACTCTGGAGCGTTTGCGTAAATGGAATATCGGGTTGCGGTCTTATACCGAAAGCTGGATTGATACCACTTCGCCCTTCGGCGAGGCGATGTACCATATAACAATCGCTTACGCGCAACTCGAAAGAGAAATACTCCGGGAAAGAGTTATCGCCGGCATGGACCGTGTTAAAAAACACGGCACGAAGTCCGGTAAGCCGGTCGGGCATCCGAATATCCTGGCTAACAAGCCGGTCGCTTTTAGAAAACAGGTCGATACCGTCCTCGGGCAGGTATTGAATGATGAAATATCACTGGCAGCGGCCGCGGAAATATTAAATGTTGGGAAAACAACAATAAAACGCTGGGCGGATGAAAAACGGCGAAATGGTAAATGAGGTATTACTTTTTGACATCGACCGGGACGGTAAACCGGCGATGGGCAAGTGGACTCCGCTTGTGGCCGATGAATCGGTACTCCGACAACCGGCTAAGCCCAAAATTAAGCCCGCTAAAAGGTATCAATGCAAATTATCTGTAACAAAGCGGTGTTTTATATGCAAAAAGCCGTTTAAAGCAAAAAGGGAAGATGCCGAATGTTGCTCGCCGCGGTGCCGTATGGCAAAAATGCGAAATCGTTCCGAAAACTCCACCCCGAAAACCCCGGAAATACGAGCGTAACACTCGACGGATCTGTGGCGTTTCATAACGACATCTTTTCGGAACGGGGTAAATAACGAAACATTGACTTGATTTAATAAATTATCATTATATAATATTTGAAACAGGTTCTATTGAGTGATGGAAAAGTTACATAGTCGCCAACGGTTAATTAAAATAATCTTATCATTAGCTACCTTTTTGCTTTTCTCTTTTATTTTATTCCTTATTTACAACCGTATTTTCTCAACAATAATCCATAATTCTGATGAGGCCAACGTCTTACTCGAGGCCAACTCAATGCTCAGTGGCAATTTCCTCTTAAAAGGCTGGACGCTTTCGCCTGACACGTTTTGGACGATTGATGTTTTAATCAACTCAATAGCAATCGCAATTCGTGGTTTCACTCCGACGCTAATGCACGAAGTACCCGCTGTTATTTATATCCTTATAATTACTTTGAGTTTGGTACTAGTAAAACGAAAAGCAAGTATAACTGATTCATGGGTTGGATTAGTGGTATGTTTTGCAATTATTGGGATAACAACACCACTCTTAACAGAGTATGCAGCACAGAGCCCTGTACATCTTGGTACAATCCTATATTTTATTATCGGAATAGTTTTACTGGATAAAATGAAGCCCAGCAAATTAAGAAACTTCGCTCTTTTTATAATCTTTACATTGGCATACCTAGGTGACCCTCTTACTCTCTATATATTTATTATTCCGGTTTTAATTGTTCTAGTATTGAAGTGGTTATACTCCGGTCGGCCATCAAATGATTTGTTTTTAATCGGTTCTTTTATCGCAGTAATACCTTTTTCAACAATAGTACTTGAATTAGTAAGTATTTTTGGTGGATTCCATACATCGGCATTAAGCTACTTTTTGCCGGATATTACGCAAATTCCCAATCAAATTCAATTATGTGTGCAGAACATACTATATCTCTTTGGAGTCATTCCGTTCGGATACAAGTGGCTGTCGATTCAAGGCATATCTTCTATATTAAGGATAATTCCACTAGTTCTAGTTTTTTACTTCGTAATAAAATATATTGTTGATATTATCAAACGTAAAGATTTCGATTTAGTATCAGGAATATTAAGTGTTTCTATCGTATTCGATATTGTTGCTTTTATTTTATATGCTGGCTCGGTAGACCTATGGTCTTCACGTTATTTATTACCTGTGGTCATTCTCGGGGCAATAGTTGTCGGCAGGAATATCAAAATAAAGAGACGCCGTTATTCAATAGCCACTATTCTACTATTTTTATCTCTTTCAGCCTTTTTCATTTATAGGTTGTTTTTACCAGTTGCTATTTCTCCAGTCGCAAATGTCGAAAATTGGCTAAAATCTAATAATTTTACATACGGATATGGGTCTTATTGGAACGCTTCAATCATTACGGTAGAAACAAATAATAGTGTAAAAGTTAGACCAATAATGGCACGTGATGATGGTTATATTGTTCCTTATAAGTGGCTATCAGAAGATAAATGGTACGAAGGCGAGGAAGGCTATTTCATTGTTTTTGACGATAAAGGTTACGGTGGTATTAACTTAGATACTGCCACAAAGACATTTGGTCCGCCCTCTCAAATAAACAAAATTGACAGTTTCACGATATTGACTTGGGAAAAGGATATAACATTTGAACTGCATAGGTAGACCTGCCATTTCGACCGGCTCTCCTATTACGACATCAGTGCTGTAACCCCATTCGTTACGATTTATGCGGCCAGAATTTCACCAATAAGAAAATATAGCCGGCCGCATATAAGCCAATCAAACAATAAGACGCAATATATAATGCTTCCATTATCAAACTCCGGTATAAACGCCGCCGACCGATTGATACGCCGCGACCTGGGCTGCGGTCAGGGCGTTGCCCCGGGCTATATCTACAATCAGTTTAGTAACAAAGGTATAGCCATAAACCTTATCCAAGGCGATAACCTGGTCGGTGGTTAGGCCGACCTTTGCAAAAGCTGCATCGCAGGCTGTTTTATTTACTTGGGCGACCCCGCCATTCTGGAAAATGGCTTTGTAAATGGCCACCAGCGGACCGCCCAGGGCCAGCTGCCAGGCCGGGGTATTACTAAAGGCCCAAACAATCTTTTCCGCGAAGCTGGGATTATACGGGTCTCCGGAGCTGATAGCCTCATAAGCCTCTTCGCCCCATTCTCCGGACGTAGCTTTACTCCAAAAGTTAAATGCTCCGGTCTTATACAGCAGGTAAGCCCCGCCGGCCGCCGCTCCTATTAGGAGGATATCAGTTGTGTCGTCTTTTATACTCATTTACGTCACCTTAAACGTCGCTGATGCGTATAAGTCATTGCTGTCGATAGCCTCCAGGGTATAAGTACCGGCCGGCTCAGATGTTTCAAACGAATAATAGCCGCCGCCGTTAGCATCCGCTTCGGCTATTAAATAACCGCCGGTCTCTTTAACATCGATATAAACCTGGGAGCCCGGGGTAAAACCGGAAAACCGGAAGGTTAAATAGCCGTTAGCCCAGCTCGCCGTAAGTTTGGCCGTACCATTAGAAGTACCGCCGGACTCTCCAGAGCCACCTGAGTCACCGGTTCCGTTGCGGCTTTTATAGGCCAGGACTATCGGTACGGCGAATATCGTGGCTATAATTAATAATGTACTTCCTTTCATGTAGCACCGTCCTTTATTAACTTTATTGCGTGCCGGTGTAGTTGTATAATTTATCTAAAGCTGCGGCGGTTTTCGTATCACCACTTGCCACTGCATCCTCATAAGCTACACGTGCAGACCCTTCTTTCGGAGCACCGGATCCATATTTATCTCGTTCGACATCGCCGGTTACAGCCGCTCTTGTTTTTTCTCCAAGTATACTCGGATTATTCGCTATAACCCTTGCGGTATATACCTCTTGCTGCGCCGGAGGCATAGCATTTAATTGCTCTTGTGTAACATAACCCCTGCGGATTAGCTCTTCTTTTAAAGCAACCTGGTCGGTGTTAGAGACAACGGCTACTGAGTTTGCTAGTCTCGATGTATATTCCGCATAACCGTTGCCGCAATTGATAAACGTCTTAGTACCATCGATACCGGTTACTTCGATAGTATCGCCTATGGCGGCACTTCCGCCCAGACCGGAATTCGCTATTTCAAACGCAGTAGAAACGCCGGCTGCAATAGTAGCCTCAGTCGCTCGATAGTAATGGTCCTCAGCTAGAGCGGCCGTTGCCTTTTCGACTTCTTGTGCCTGGTTAGCATATATCGCCGCTTGTTTTGCGGCGGCCTGGGCACCAGCGGTATCACCGGCTTTCAAAGCGGCATTAGAGGCTGCCATTGCTGCATTTGCGGCTCCGATTAAATCTCCTTGACCGGCTTTAATACCCGCCAGTTCCAGATAAGAATTTTTGCTGCCCGGTTCTTGTGAAATCTTCTCAAGCCCGGGCGTTTCGGTTGTAGAGACAGCCGCTCCCTTTTTACTTAATAACATTACCCCACCGATAATCAGTGCTCCTATTAATAACCCTGTGCCGTTTCCCATCTCATTACCTCCTTATTATCCTGTCCCTGAATGTATTTTTGCTGAAAATTGTGCTTCCACTTTTGCGATCCTTTCCGCCATTTCGGTATGCGAAGTGCAAATCACTGTTGGTTTGTTATTTAATTGGTCAATTGCCTTCTTTAACGCGGCGATATCGGCACTCATTACGGCTATTTTATTTGAGTTCGAAATAATAAACCCCACTGCAGTCAGAAACCCACCGCCCAGGAATGAGACTATACCAATAAGTATTTCCATGCTAAGAAGTGCCTCCTGGTGTAGTATTTATTTTATTATCTTGTGCCTTTTCTTTTGGTGAGGCCGTTCTCCAAATGAATTGCCATGAATCTTTAAAGGCTGATAGAAATATACCGCCGGCTGTACCTAAACCAAGAGCCTCCACCGCCGACATCCCCATATACTTGATAGCTAGCAGCGATCCGCCATACCAGACTAGTATATAGAGCAGCATCGCATAGACCATTAGAGACCGGTTAATCTCTTTCATTGTTTCCAGATTCCCTCCCAAACCGGTTTCAAGTCCGGCGCGTACTCGTAATCACCAGGCAGCGTCGGGAATCGCCGGTTATCATCAAATAGAGAGTAGCCGTAAGCGGCATCTGCCATTTCTGAGCAAATGAACTTTTCATTATGTTGGTAGCCGAGACCGCAGTTCTTTCGGAAAATTCGGCGGATGAAGAGATAGGGTACAACGTATCGGATAATCGTCCAGTAATCGTACCAACGATTGCCCTGACGGGCGTACTGACCGGCAAGAATGGCAGCGGCTCGGGATTTATCCGGGTCGGTATGCCGTAGCACTTTAATACGCCTGCCAGTATAATTGCAGAGGCCGGTTTTCAATGTCCCTCGGCCGATCGCTTCGACATGCAGCGGGTCCACTCTGGAGTTCCAATCATAAGGCACTACAAACTCGTTGCCATCATCGTAACCAATGCCCCAAGATACCGAGACATGACCCCACTTCGATTCCAGGAAGAACTCTTTAATCGTCCGGGGCAGCCAGCTCTCCATATTCTGGAAGAGGATAATATCACCGGGTATTAACTTAATCATTACGTAATTAACCTCATCTACTCTTTGCTGCATAGCTAATCCAAATACTCATGAATCTGATAGTGCTAGCAAAGGTATCGTCTCCAGAAACGCCATCTCGTCTCAATCGGAAGGTGATACTGCCATCAGTTACCGTAGGGAGTGTTGTATATGGTAGATAGGAGTCGACTACGATGTTAGCTCCGGGGCTAGCAACTATAAGCCCAGCATCTATTACTGATGGTGTGAAGTCATTATTCCTTCCGTTAGATACAGTCTGACTAAAGACAACAAATTTTATGTTGCCAGCTCCAGCAGCGTCAGCAGCCCATAGCCAATGTAAAGTAGGAATGGAAACGCCATCCCAATCAGCCGGTATTTTTGCAGTGAAAATAAGGTCATTTAGTGCACCATGTGAGGTATGAACATGCACTAACTGGTAATTACCTACTGTGGCAGTATCCCGTGCAGCACTCCCATTGATATAAACAGACCCGATATCGATATTTTGTGAGGTTAAATATCCAGCAAGGGCAATTCCAGTCAATACAGTGGCGGTAGCTAGTCCAATGTTACAGTCGGGGAACGCGAGAGTGGTGTTTCCCCCGGTATAAAATAGGTAGTAAGTTGTGCCGTCATAGTAAATGTCCATATTAGAGACACGTTCTTCATCCCAAGAGCCAGCTCCTCCTCCAGAAATGATAGGATTGGAAGCATATTTAGTCCAAGAAATTAACGAAGGGGAAGTCGCTAATCCGAGTTTCCAGTATTTAGTGTCTGGCGCAGTTGTGCCGTCAAATCCTTCATAAATCATCATATAACCGTTGGACATTTTAAAGACGCATTTAGCTCCAACTTTATAATCATCCCAAGCTCCACTAACACCAACGCTGACTAAGGGGTTTCGGGTTTCTTTTGTCCATGTGTTAAGGTCTAATGAATAAGCTAGGCCTATCTGGTCTTTAATATACCCAGCACCCATATCTTGACCGCCGTGATAATATAAGCAGTACGTGTTTTGAACTTTAATAATTTGAGGGGTACCGACAGTTTTAGATTCCCACGGATCAGCGCTAATTTGCACAACTGGATTTCCCACATACTTTGTCCAGGTAAATCCATCAGGGCTTGTTGCGTATCCTATCCCGCTAACAACACCGTTATTCCCCTCATAGAACATGTAAAAGGTGCTACCATCCAACCACGCTTTTGGATTAGACACCCAAAGGCTATCCCATGACCCACCGGCACCAACAGTCAGAACTGGATTTCCGGCATATGGGGTCCATGGTCCAGTAGGAAAGCTGATTAATGGGCAGGTTGCTACCCCAATCTTGATAGCCCCACCGCCAGCATCGCCTTGATAGAACATAAGATATTGGGTAGTGGTTTTAACAATACTTGGTGAAGCAACGCCATGAGCTTCCCAACCTGCTCTAGTGCCGATAAAAATGGGGTTGCCTGCATTTTTAGTCCAAGTTATAGGAACATCGATTGTCGGTGTTTGGCCGCCAAGAGCAGACGGGTCAAAGAACTCCAGTCCATTAAGCTCAGATTTAACTCGCAGTGATTTATATGTTTGGTCGGCATAGCTTTGTGGTGTGTCGGTAAGTTTTATAAAGGACGAACCTGACTTTACCCCTTGTGCAGGATATGACATTAGCTTATTACCTCCTGCACTCTTAACATTACGTTGCCTCCTACACTTACCTGGAAGTTGACCGTATCGCCGTAGATAACAAGAATGTCAAAAATGTAGCTGCAATCCTCGGTTAGAGCTGTACCTTCGTTGAGTTTGCATTTAGTCGTAACTCCGCCATTGGTTATCATCGCGGAAAATACGGCGGCAACTGTCGTCTGTACCTGAATACGAAATATAGAAGGCGTCTGTGAAGGTGTAATTGCAGTTGCTAAGATATCAGTATCGGCTAGTTCCGCTGTGGGATTTTGGGCTGCTTTACTGACCGGGAGTAGAGCCGTTTGTACGTCACTTTGACCAAACTCCGCATTATCTTGGTTGCCTAATACGACATAAAGTGTTTTTGATGGTTGAGCTAACCAGGATAAATATATCCGGGAAAACGTTATCGACTTACCCATGAAATACTTGAGTGGTATTGCCGGGTTAGCGTTGTTATTAAATTTGACCGTTACGCCATCTAACGAGCCGTTTGATACGGCTACAATATTATTCCCGTTAAAGGTGTGCAGTTCGTCACTACCGGCTGTTGTCATATCGATTGTTAATAACTCGTATGGTACTACCTGCCGGTTTTCCAGTTGTCCCTTCAGAGGGATAAGGTTTTGAGTTTGGATAATACTACCACTATTATTGCTACCGGAGACACCGGCCGGCAGCGATAAACTTTTAAGCGTACCGTCCACAGCTTTTAATGTCTGGTCGATTTTAATCAGCAGCTCGTCACGCCGTGTTAAATAGTCCAGTATGCCCTGATTTGGATAATCGTCTCCCATGATTCACCCCTTTATAAGAAAGATGGCGAGACCGCTTTGTAAGTGAGTCTCGCCATCTTGCGTTTTAACTTACTTGCAGTCGATTGTCTGACTGCTATGTATTACGTGTTATTTGCCTAACCAGGACGGCTCCATCGGGTAAACGATATCCCAGTACAACAGGTCCTGACCGGTGGCCACGCCGATGGTCATACCGACCTTGACATCACCTTCGTTTGCATTGACCATGTTCAAACCGAGAACCGGGTCAAAGTAATCGCGGAAGTCGAGGCAAGCGACGCCGACCGGCATGTGCATAGCACCGTTATAGCCGGGACGAGTGGTTGCCAGAGCACCGAGAGCAATAGGCTGAGCATCACCAACGACGCCGTACCGCTGGGCATTCATGTATTTAATGCCGTTGATACCATGAGCGATAAACTCGATGGAGTCTTTAGATATCTTGGCATTAAAACCGGTTACCTGGGCATCGGAGCGGACTGCAGCCGTTGCGGTATTATCGTGCGTAACTACGAATAACCTGCGGACATAACCGCCGGTCGGCACGTTTTCGACATGCCCGTAGTTTGCTAATACGGCGGTGTGCGGGTAAGTAGCAATATAACCGCCCGGATAATACATGTTCTTGGAGACCGGTACGCCCTGAACGCCATCGATTTCGAGGGTGTATGTACCGGCGGTGAAGTTACCGGCAGCATCCGGTACCGCGGCCAGCGGGCAAACGAGGCGGGCGACCAGGTTACTTAATGCCTTCGCCGGGATACAGACCGATAGGTCAAACGGGTCTTTCGGGTTATGCCCCGGATGTAGATTATACATCTGAACAAATCCGGTATCGTCGACATCGGTGTTCGCATCGAGCGAGGCACCCTGGTTATCAAACTGGTTAAGAAAAGCCAATAAAACACCGGCTTGTGAGGCTGCAACTCCGCTAGTAAGACCAAAGAATGTCTTGGAATCACCGACGATGCTAATGCCCTGTAAAGACCGTTTCGGAGCATCGGCAACGGCCGTTGCGGTTAAAGTTGCGGTCATGGCAGCCTGGATGCGGATATTGGTAATAAGAAAATCGCGGTCCAGGTTGATGTCACCGAGGGAGGCACCGGCAGCCCATGCACCGGTAGCGGATACGATACGGGAAATACGCTCCCCGTAAACTTGTTGGCCATTAGCTAATACAAATCTACCCATTATTTTCCTCCCTAATTCCTTATTGCCATGCGTTGTGAGCTACTCGAGATTGGCATCTTTTCGGCAAAAAGATTCTTTCTAAGATTGATATCCTGAGTGGTACGCCGGCCGATACCGCTCAAACCCTGTGCAGGAACCCAGCCGGTAATCTTGGATGCCAGTTTATTAGCGTAGATATCTAGCGGGATAATGTTGCGGAGACCATCGAAAGCCATTAATAGACCGACAACGTTGGCACCGGTAGTACCGAATACCTTTTTACCGAATTTAACTGCGGCAAAAGCTCCACCCAACTTGACTATGCCCTTGACGTAGTCTTTCTGGTTGACCATTAAGCCATCCAGTAGCTCCGTAGCAAAGGTAGCGGTAAACCCGCCTACCAGGGCGCCGCCAAGCGGTAAGCCCATGACCTTGAAGTCGAAGGCTTTGCCCAGGACACCAACGGCGGACTCGTCTAGCTTGGCCGTATCCGGTTCCTTGGTCAGCTCAGCGAGCTTAGCTTCGAATTTACCGGAGGCTTCATTGAAGCCCATGCTGATAACTTTAGGAATTTCATCGAGTTTAGCGGCCCCGACGCCGGCAGTGACGCCTTCTTTAACCGCTTTCAAAATATCTTCTGCCGATAACACTACGGTTTTTTCGTCCATCTTATTTACCCTTTGCGAAGCGAACCTTGCCGTTTTTCTTGCAAATTTTCCGCCCGCCCTTTATTTTTTTACAGGTACCGTCTTTCATTGAGTTGAATTGCCTCCCTTTTAATATTTTTTAAATTGTTACTTTGTCCGAGGGTGTTTCAGGCACTTTTTGGTGTTTTTATTTACACCGTTTTTACAGCGCTTGCCTGTCTTTGCCATCTACTGCACCTCCCGAATTTGGGCCGGCAGTCAATTTACAAAACGAAAGCGGTCAGGCTTTCCAACGTCTCGTAAAGAGACTGCCTGACCGCTTCTCAATTGAAACTATATTAAGTTAACTTAAATTTAGAACAATAGTGCTAATATTGTCAAGGTTTGAGCGTAATAATTATCAAAACGACCCGCTACAATGCGATTCTGACAGAGGTTTTACCCCTGTCCGATAGTTACGACCTCCTGTTTTACGCTCAGCGGCCCATCCGCTTCATAAAATATTTCCCCAGCAGCGGAGATGTATTTGCTGATACGGGTAACTGAATTATGACCGATTAAAATTCGTCCGTTGCGCTGGGCCAGCCCGTAATGATAAGAGCAAACCTTCACTTTACCGAGGCGTTTCGGCGTTGCGTCCTCATGTCCCTCGCCGATTAGTATGCCGCAAAGCCGGCAATGGGTGGTTTTTACTTGTTTTTCGATGACTGTACCACTCGGTAGCATTTTACCTCCCGCTTCATTAATAAAATATCTCCACCGACGGGTATTTTGTTTTAATATTGTCAATAAATTCAAAAGTTAGGTTCTGTTGCATATCGGTGCTACTCCCATTTATACTAACTCCGTACGGAGGTGATTTATGGTTACAAAAATGCCGAAATATGAATA
>JAFGLR010000165.1 GCA_016927955.1 Dehalococcoidales bacterium | reverse complement strand
TATTACTTGTGTGCGTGCGTTTTAACTTTACCGCAATATTTACAAACTGATGGCCTGACATTGCAGTCCCAAAAGTGACTCCCCGTAGGAGACGCAGCACATTTCCAATCTCCTGAGGTAAAATAAGCTCTCTCGTCAGTATCTTCCGGCTTTTTCTCTATGTTACTGTAATGATAAGGATTAGTCATTATTGATACCTCCTGAGCAATATTGTATATTTTGCTATAAGAGTGAATGGGGTTTTCCGCTTAACCTATCAGCCGGAAATATACACCTCCGCTATTTTCCGGAAGTGATATCCATATATAGCCAGGACAATGAACCGGGCAAATTTAGGAGGAGACTGAATCAGTAATGATATGAACAGCCTCCAGTAATGTCTTTTTCCCTCACCGTTAATACCAAGGAACCAGATAGACCTAATAAATGCTTTTATCTGGTGCATTTGTACTTTCCCCGGCGTAGACCGCGGCGGTCGATAAACTTGCAAAAAAGTCCTGATTCGTTCGTAGTAGCGCTTTGGTGAATAAATGGTATCCAGGACATTTCGGTAGCCGCTTATTAACTTTTTAGAGTCCATCTTAGGTACGAAGTTGAGTGAGTAGTCAGTATTATTCCCGGTAAATGAGTTAAGCAGGCGGCCTTCTCCCTTCAAACGCCGATAAAGCCTGGTACCGGTTGGAGCGTTCAGCAGTCCGACCATTGCTGTAACGACACCGCTCTTCTGAATAAAGTCTATCTGTGTTTGGAAAATGGACTCCGGGTCGCTGTCAAAACCGATAATAAATCCTCCTTGAACCTCCAACCCGAATTTCTGGATTTTTTTTACGGAAGTAACAAGATCTCGATTTTGATTCTGCGACTTAGCACACTCTAATAGGCTTTCCTTATTGGGAGTCTCTATGCCGATAAACACCACATCGAATCCGGCAGCTACCATTAATCGCATTAACTCTTCATCATCAGCCAGATTTATCGATGCCTCTGTGCAAAATACAAAGGGGTATCGCTTTCCTTTCCGCCATTCTATGAAAGCCGGCAGTATTTCCGCCTTCAGTTTATTTTTATTACCGATGAAATTATCATCAACCACGAACACGCCACCGCGCCAGCCTTGCTCGTATAAAGCATCCAATTCCGATATTAACTGGTCTTTACTTTTTGTCCTCGGTTTATGCCCGTTCAGTATGACGATATCGCAGAATTCACAATCGAAGGGACAACCTCTCGAATATTGCAGGTTCATTGATGAATACTGTTTCATATTAATAAGGCTCCACAGTGGAACAGGGGTTTTACCTATATCCGGGCGCTCATCGGAACGATAGACATGCCCGGCACATCCTTTCCTCAAATCTTCCAGGAAAGGTTTCAAAGTGACTTCAGCTTCGCCCAGAACAAAATGGTCAATACCGGCAAAATCTTCAAACCCGGCAGTAAATAAAGGGCCACCGGCAACTATTTTTGTGCCCAGACTATTACACCGGGAAATTACTTCCTCTACCGATTTCTTTTGCACTGCCATGGCACTAATAAACACATAGTCAGCCCACTTGATATCTTTATCACTGAGTCTGGTAACATTCATATCAACCAGTTTTTTCTCCCAATCCTGTGGGAGCATGGCGGCTACCGTTAATAAACCAAGCGGCGGAAATGCGGCTTTCTTCGAAACGAATTTCAGCGCATGTTTAAAACTCCAGAAAGTGTCCGGATATTGCGGATAGACAAGTAGTATTTTCATATTAGGCTCCTTTATTAATGATTATTACCGGTAGGATTGTGAAAAAATATTTCTTCTTCCCGTTCTTGCTAAATCTTATGTGGCTTCTGTTGCCGAGAGCGTGAATATTTTCGTAACTCGGACCAATTCCGAACTGCTTTAACAACCATGGCTCGGTCTTCAAGTATTTTCCCATTAAGACCGGGAACAGCGGTCAAACCGTCAGAATTTCTGAGCATTTCAATAAATGCCTCGCCTCTGGAAATACCATCGAACTTGTTCTTGACTATAATGACGGATACCACTTCACCATAGGCTTCAAATTCATGCCGTAATTCCTCCTCGGTAACGTCGAAGGATAAATTACTCACGGATATTCTGATATTAGTACTCCTTTAATCTCGCTTTTTTCATATTAGAGTTTTCTCCCCTAATACACCTGGTGTAACAATCGAGGGACGGTAAACTCAAGTCGTCAGAGGATAAAAGAAACGATTATAGTGACATTAACGGGTTTAGAAAATCCGAACTCATATATATCTTAAAGTCAAAATCTTCCTATCTGGTTGCTTGAACTTTGCGATAACAATCGCTACAATAGACTGGTTTATCACCGCGAGGTTCGAAAGGTACTTCGGTGTCTTTACCGCACTCGGCACATTTTACCGGAAACATCTGGCGTGAGGATGAATTATTACCGTAGTTACTGCTTCCGTTACGCTCAAGTTTCTTCGCCTGACGACATGCCGGACAGCGCTTGGGTTCATTAGTATAACCTTTGGATTGGAAAAACTCTTGTTCTCCGGAGCTGAAAGTGAATGAAGTTCCACAATCGGAACAGCGGATGGATTTATCCTGAAAAATCATTGGATGACCTCCTCTCTTATTGAATTTAGTAAGAGCTCGGGTCATCCAATACTCATTCAAAAACTGAGTAATATATTTAAAGCTTGTAACAACCTAAACTTGAACTAACTATAAATATTATACCACAAACGGGAATATATATTTGTCAACTCATTAGTCAGAAGGAAAATATTCGGGTCACAAAACATCCCAACATTCTTTTTTGTCTATCATATTTCACTTTCGTTTATACTGATTACACCAATTAAGGCTTCTTTCAGGTGTTCGTTAAATACCTGTTTGGTTATTTCTTCTGTATCGGCATAACTTGATAACAGAGTTCACTACCCCTGATCTTAACTTTTATCGACCCCTGTTTTACCAGCAACTCAACACTCTTTTTTACTTGGGGTATATAGCTAAAAAGGTGTTTAGCCTCTACTAATTCCTTCGTCGTATAGGAGCGCCCGGGGTTATCACTAATGAGCTTTAGTATCCCCTTTGTAAAAATGTTTCGATTGACCATTGCTTCTATTTCCATTTAATTATCTCCTCGTCAAATGTGTCGAATGGCTAATAATTTCTCTTTTGCTTTACCTTTTCTTCCTACTTCTGTGTTTATTACGCAGTGGTGCCCCCGATTCGATGACCTTCGGCAGTGGTGGTTCCAAGGCTATTTTTGATGGTAGTGGTGCTAATTTGATTACCTGCGATGATTCTCGTTCCCCTAACATTTTCTTAGCGCGAAAATAGTGTTCGACGTCTTTACCGTTCGGACGACCTTCCTGCTCCCAAATAGAATGAGCTAACTCTTTTATTTGTTCATCGGTAGCTATCATTGCATCTCCTGCCCTAATAGTATTAAGCCCTCTTTATTTTCCTTGCTCTTTTTCCCCTTGCCTGCTTTTGGCCTTTCACTAGCCTTGAGCCTGTTCTGAATTGCCTAAGACCTGCCATTGTTTCTCCTCTCAGTAATAATTCTTCTCTGCCCATTCATCAGGATAGAGTAGAAATATAAAGGCACTAAAGCGTTAACACAGCCTTAGTGCCTTGGTTTCACCGTTACCCGATAACGTAGTAGAATACAGTATTAAATTTACATAATATTATTGAACGTCATCTTAACCTTAGTCCTTTACTGTGCGGTTGTCAACACTCTTTGAAACATATCAAGCACAAATGAGAAATATTGGTGAAAATATAAATTCTTTACGTATGGTTAATGCACTGTAAAGATAATCTACGAATACTCAGGGTCACAACACAAGCAAATATAACCTTTGAAATATATAGGTTAAGAATCGGTAAATCATAAAAATACAATTTCTTGAGAGCAAGTTGTCCATTAGCTATCATTTCGGTGGTATAACACCCATGGTGCAGTCTCATTGATGCGGATGTACAATAAGATTAGAGCGGTTACCTGCCTTATATCATTATGCCGGACAAGGAGGTCTTTCACGTGTCTAATCGACTGATCGAAGAAACTAGTCCTTATCTGCTACAGCATGCCGAAAATCCCGTAGACTGGTACCCCTGGAGCGAAATGGCCCTGACTAAAGCCCGTACTGAGGACAAGCCAATTTTACTGAGTATTGGATATTCAGCCTGTCACTGGTGCCATGTCATGGCTCATGAAAGTTTCGAAAATGCCGACATCGCTCGTCTGATGAACGATAACTTCGTTAACATTAAAGTCGACCGCGAAGAACGTCCGGACCTCGATGAAGTTTATATGAAAGCGGTTCAGTCTATCACTGGGCGAGGCGGCTGGCCGTTGACCGTATTTTTGACCCCGGATGGTAAACCTTTCTATGGAGGTACTTACTTTCCACCGGAAGACCGGCAAGGGATGCCCGGTTTCCCTCATGTTCTACAGACTGTTGCAGATGCGTATTACCATCGTCGAAGGGAGGTGGAGCAGGCAACCGGAGAAATATTTAAGACACTCAAATCGAAAACCCCGATTAGCTCAGCTGAAGCACCTCTATCGGTTGAGACGCTTAGCAACGTTTACTCAGCCTTAAAACCGAACTTTGACTGGGAATACGGAGGTTTTGGCGGAGCACCTAAGTTTCCCCAACCGATGGCAATGGAATTTCTTTTGAGAAATTTCCTGCGGACCCGTAACCCTGAGGCGATTAAAATGGTGACTCTGACTCTGGAAAAGATGGCAGCTGGTGGTATCTACGACCAAATTGGCGGTGGCTTCCATCGCTATGCTACCGATAACATCTGGCTCGTCCCTCATTTCGAGAAAATGCTATACGATAATGCCCTCTTAAGCAGAGTATATTTACAGGCATTCCTAGTTACCGGCAAACAGTTATTCCGACGGATAGCGGAGGAAACTTTGGACTTTATACTGAGAGACATGACCGGTAGCGAAGGCGGTTTTTATAGCACCTTTGATGCTGATAGTGAGGGCGTAGAGGGTAAGTATTACGTCTGGACACCGTTAGAGGTGGCACAGGTCTTGGGTGAAAAAACGGGTAGTATAGTAAATAATTACTTCGGTGTGACAGCCGGTGGCAACTTTGAAGGTAATAATATATTGCACGTTGCCGGAGAAATTCCGGATCAATTACCGGAGCTACTCCAAGAAGCACGAACTGCCATGCTTAACCGGCGCCGTCAGAGAGTGCCGCCAAGACGTGACGAAAAGGTAATTGCATCATGGAACGGGTTAATGCTGTCCAGTCTGGCCGAAGCTGCCTGTATTTTTGGTCGGGAGGATTACCGGGCTGCCGCTGCGGCAAATGGCTCATTCCTGATCAACTCGATGATGGATGATGCTTATCTTAAACACACATGGAAGGATGGTAAAGCTAAAGTGGAAGGGTTCCTTGATGACTATGCCATGGTCATCGAAGGGCTGCTGAACCTGCACATGGCAACATTCTCGGGAGCGTGGCTGAGACGGGCTATTGGAATAGCAGAAGTTATGGTCGATGAATTCTGGGATAAATCCGCCGGCATGTGGTATGACACGAGTAAACGGCATCAGTCCTTATTCATCCGGCCGAGCAGTACCAATGATAATGCGGTTCCTTCAGGTGCATCATCAGCTACTATGGCTTGTCTTAAGATAGCCAGGCTAACCGGGAAAGCGGATCTGGAGAGAATAGCAGTTCAGGCATTACGGAGAATACAGGAGTCAGCCATCCGTTATCCCCTTGGCTTCTGTAATTGGCTCTGTGCCTTGGACTTCCAAGTGTCTTCCTCACAGGAGATTGTTATTATAGGCAACCGCCAAAATGATTCTACCACTCAGGAACTCCTACGGATTCTTTATAGTCGCTGGTTTCCCAATAAAGTAGTTGTTTTATTCGACCCGTCAGATCCTGCTCTTGTTACCGGATTGCCTCTTCTGGAAGGTAAAATAATGATCGATGGCAGACCCACCATCTATCTCTGCGAGAATTATTCCTGTAGTACACCCATCACCGACCAGGATTTACTCCGTACCCGTTTGAGTAAGATGTAGAACCAAGAGTCGAAATATTTTACGTAAAACAGATCCTAGCTGTGGTTAATGAACATTCTCAAGGGAGACAGTGACCCTCACCCTAAAGTTGTACCAGCTAATATTAGGAAAATTTGGTTTCCTTTCGCCTGTTGCTTATTTACAAAAAAAACTACACTGAAGTGGTTGCGGCATAAACGGTTTGGTGTTCACTAGTAATATCCGACCTCACTTTAATAAAACTTCTGATAAAAGATTTCTTTTCGATCAGAGATGTTTCAGTGAAAGAGATTCTTGAGGTCATCAATAGAAAGGGAGTAATCTAGATAAGAAGGGATACGTAAGGAGTCGACTAAGCTCTTTCGTAAAGCGCGGGTCGTAGGTTCGATTCCTATCGCTGGCTCCATTTATTTTGGCATATTGTTTAAACCGGACTAAACGGTCGGCTTACTTGCTTTAACAGCAATAAACTGAGCGGTTAAATATTTCGTTCGCTTATTGCCCAATGTATCGTAGAATGCCAGCCGTTTTTTCGTCCAATCTTCACACCGGCGAGGGAAGAAACGGCGAAAAGCGGCAATCATCACTTTGGTAAAGAAACGGGGATTATGTATTAGCGTACAGCTATTCTCAATCTTTAACCCGGTCTTGTTTAAGGTATATTTCAATTCTTTCATTGTGTATGTTTTGCCGATAAAATAGGGGGCCAGCTTCAGGATAATCCAGAGGCGGAATAACGGTTCGGTGAAGTTTGTCTTATTGTCCAGGGTAATAACGAGAGTCCCGCCCGGTTTAAGGATTCTCACCAGTTCGTTAATACCTATTTCGATTTCGGCTTTATTGTTATAGTGGTCCAGGGAAGAATCCGAGATAATCACGTCGAAACTGCTATCGGCAAACGGCAGTTTTCGAAGGTCGCAGGAGGCAAACGACGGTGACTTGTCAGGCACGATTTTGGCAGCCGTTTCCCGGGCTATTCTGCAGATATCCGAGGAGATATCCATACCGGTAAAATTACTGGGTGTTTTCAGTATCTCCCATGCAAAAGAGCGTGTGGGACACATCGCTTCGGCAAAAAGGTCGGTCTTCAAGATATTTTGTGGTTTAGAAAAGTCTATCCAATGGGATAGTAATTTGAGGTGGGAAAGACGGTAATGCTCTGCCAGGATATCGTCATAATCCTGGCCTTTGGGTGTATTTTCAGCTACGCCGTTCCAGTAACTTGAATTATAATCCAATGTTGCCCCATCCCAAACCGATAAGTAGCATTATACTCCACCATAAATGCGATTGACAATTCGGAGCAAGCTTGTTTAGTATGGAAAAAAGAATACTCGTCTTATATATAAGGATACTTTGAAATTATTTAAATCACCCAAACTCAAAACAATAGCTGAAACGACAAGAGCAAATCTTTCCATTTCAGGGGTAAAGCGGCTTTTATCGATTTCGCTTTACCGGAATTCCATCTTTCTTATTGGTGATACGGCATTAACCTCGGTATTCGGATTTATTTTCTGGGTAGTTGCCGCCCGGTTCTATACTGCAGCTGAAGTCGGTTCCGGTTCCGCTATTATTTCGTCCATTAATTTACTCGCTGCATTAAGTATGGTGGGTTTAAGCCTGTCTACGATTCGTTTTTTACCCCGGAATGACCGTCCGCAGCATTTCATCAACACCTGTTTGACTGCTGTGGGGATAATCGCTCTGCTGGCGGGGGTAATCTTCATCGCTGGCCTGTCGGTATGGTCGCCGGCCTTGTTATTTGTACGTCAGGACATGCCTTTATTATTTACCTTCTTAGCCATAGTCGTAATGATTACCATGCTGGATTTAATAGACTCGGTATTTGTCGCCCGCCGTTTGTCTAATCTGGTATTCACCACCAGCACTATCATGGTTGTCTTAAGGGTAATATTTTTAGTTGCATTGGCGTTTATCGTCCATAGTCTGGGTATCGTATTATCCTGGGGTTTATCCTTCCTGATTACCATAGTTATATCTTTCGCACTGTTATTACCGCGGGTGCAAGCCGGTTATAAACCTGTTCCGGTTATCGATTTTAAATTACTCGGCAGTTTAAGCAAATACTCCCTCGGTAGCTATATTGCCTCTTTGTTTTCCCGCGCCCCGTCTATGATACTGCCGTTGATGGTTGTTAATATCGTAGGTGCTGAAAATAATGCTTATTTTTATATTGCCTGGACTGTCGCCGGGTTTTTATCGACTATTCCGATGGCGGTTTCGAGATCACTATTTGCCGAGGGGGCACATTCGGATAAAAATATCACGGGAGATGTAACCAGGTCTCTTAAGTTTGTCTTTATGATTTCAATCCCGGCTCTTGTGATACTAGTTCTGGCCGGAAAATGGATATTACTGGCTTTTGGGCCGGGGTATGCAGATAATGCACTAACTCTCCTTTGGGTTCTGAGTCTGGCTAACTTATTACGGGGAGTTTACTCGATATATATCGGACTGCTCAGAATACAGGATAAAATAATGGAACTGGTGCTGTTCCAGTTTATTTCAGCCATAATAACAGTGGCCCTTAGTTATTGGTCGATTGGAAGGTACGGTATCGAAGGCGTTGGATACGCCTGGCTTATAGTACAAATAGTAATGGCAGTGGTCATCGGCATCCGTCTGTATTTCTGGTTTAAACGGTATCGTAATAAACCCGCATCCACCGGGTAATTATCATTCCTACTTAAAAAAGACTAAAAATCAATCCTCTATATAATATTGTCTTCAACACGATATTAAATACCAGATATATAAACCCGGTAATAATAACGGCGAATAATATTGAGGTAAGCCAGCGGCGGGAGTGTGTTTTCAGGTAAGCCAAACTAAAAACTGGTATGGCTATATAAAAGCCTAAGATATATGTAGCCAGAGCAAAACCAGCCGTCCAACATAGAATTATCGTGCCTCTTTTTAATTCAGCCTTCTTTAGGGTATCATCAGCAGTTGTTTCGCCCTTTTTTACAGAATCATCTTTCTTAGGACGTTTGCGCAAATCCAGACCCAGTTGTATACAGGCCAGTATAATAACCAGGCTGCTCGTGATTAAGGGTAATGTCATGGATTCCCAATAATGAAAAGTTAACGATGTAATAATACCGCATAATCCGATTAGCAGAAATAACCCCGTTACTAGAATACTGCCTTTTATTTTCATATTTTTAGACTACCCGTCGTACTCTGGAGACAGTTTTTCTTATTTGTGGATAAGCAAGAACTAAAATTATTAGGGCCAGCATTACCATGGGTATCGGCCTGAAGAAAAACAGGGGCCCGTAAAGTTTGAAGGAAAGTAAAAAGTAATTTTCGAACATAGCACCAAGGACAAACCCAAGCATAAAAGCGGGTCTGGAATAGCCGGTTCTTTTCATCATTAGACCTATCAGTCCGAAAACCACCAGTAAAATAAAATCCCAGGTTGAGCGAGTAGCTAAATACATACCCGTTAGTGATACGATTAAGATGGAAGGGAAAATAAAATTAAAATGAATAGTTGCCAATTTGGATAATTGAGGAGCGACTATAAGGCAAATGATACCGCCGATGATGTTTGCTAAAGCAATACCCATTAATAGTGTGAGAGATAACGGTAAGTTATCAGTGATCATACTCGGTCCGGGAGCTACGCCAACTAAAATAAATGCGGCTAAAAATAATGTCATTGTTATACTGCCTGGTATACCGAATACCATTGTAGTTAATAATGATCCTGACTCCTTGGCGTTATCCGCAGCTTCCGGTGCGATAACTCCCTCAACCGTGCCCGTTCCGAATTTTTCAGGATATTTTGATGTTTGTTTAGCGTGTCCATAGCATAACCATGTGGCTACTTGCCCGCCAATGCCGGGGATTATCCCGATAACATAACCGATTAAGGTACTACGTAACCAAAGCCACCGATGACGCCAGGTATCTTTTATTCCTTGCAATACTCCGGAAAACTTGGTATTGGAAAAGCGAGCAATCGAAGTTTCCCCTTTTATCCCGAGGTCCAGCATTTCTGAAATTCCGAATAACCCTAGAGCAAAAGGTACTATGTTTATCCCATCGTAAAAGAATGTGGTATTAAAGGTGAAACGGGCTACTCCGGTAACTGCGTGATAACCTATGAAAGAGATTAGTAGCCCCAGTACACCGGCAAGGGCACCTTTGATAATCGAACCGCCGGATAAGGCAGCAATAAAGGATATTCCCAATAATACCAGCATGGCCATTTCAGGCTGCCCAAAAGCCATAATTATAGGCTTCATTAAAGGGATCATTGCCAGAGCCAAGAACACTGGTAGTATGCTCCCGGCCATGGAACTGGTAACTGCCGCACTGATAGCCCTACCGCCTTCTCCTTTTTGTGTCATGGGATATCCGTCAATACAGGTTGCAGCACTGGATGGCTCGCCCGGGATGTTAAAAAGAATGGAAGTGATACCGCCGGAGGTAGATACCACTGCGTATATACCTATTAATAATAAAAGGGCGATATCAGCCGGCATTTTGGATATAAATGGCAGTAACAATGCAACCATTGTGCTTGCCCCAATTCCCGGAAGGATGCCGACAAACAAACCTATAAAAACGGCTACTAGTAATAATAACAAACTAGCCGGCTGAAATAACGTCCCTAGTGCTGTTCCGTAAGCTTCAAACAAAATTCAGATCCGTTTTAGATTATTTGTAACGAGCTTTATTAATGACTACATGCGGTACTTATCTATCATCTCTTGGAATAAAGTTTGATAGCTCTCTATGGCGGAGGATATATTATTTATCGATTTCTCTACCATAACCCCGTGGGTATAACTTGATACATCATAGCCTATAACTTTGTTTATCTCTTGTTGAAATTCTTCGTTCTGATACCATTTATCAGCCAGATTACGTAAGAAAAGTACTTTATCTTCAGATACCCCAGCCGGGACCATTATTATCGTTCCGGTGGCTAAATCATTCTCCCAGAAGTTTACCATAGCTAGATCTTCCTCTGATAAGTTGACCAATTCTGTTATTGCGGGAACATCTGGAGCTGCCGGGTCTCTACTTGTAGCAAGTACAAATAGGGGTTTTAATAAACCAGCGTCTACATCTGTTTTAACCGCTCCTAGAGTGCAGGATAATCCGGCTACTTCGCCTCTCTGTACTGCCAGTGAGCGGGCTGCATCATTTTCAAAACCGGTTACAACTTTAGCATCTAAAGATAGTAATTTTATAACAGTCAGACCGGCTAAAGTAATACTTCCGGAAGCAGAACCGGCAGAAATTTTGATATTAACCCCGGCTTTAAGGTCGCTCATAGACTGGTAAGATCCGGTAGCAGATACGAAAAAGAATGATTGAGCATTATCTACTTTAAGGATGTAAGAGAACCCATCAAGTTCGTAAAGTGCCGTAGGGTCGTTAAGTACCTTATTAGGGATAAATTTACCTGCGGGAACGGCCCCCAAGATTAGTCCGTTCGGTTCTGCTTCGTATAGGTAGTTCATGCCCTCAAGCCCACCGGCTTCGCGCATATTTTCTACTATTACGTTGCCGTTAATATCTGCACTTAGGTAATTAGCGATAGTACGACTGACTAGGTCACTATAGGCATCCGCACTGCTACTGACTATGATACTAATCGTTTTGCCATCATAATACTCGGCTGTTGTTGTCCAGTGAAAATGTCACCCTTAATGTTCTGAGAATTTGTCACCCCCCTACTTATCAATAAATATTCTATATTTACTCC
>JAFGLR010000020.1 GCA_016927955.1 Dehalococcoidales bacterium | reverse complement strand
GCTCTCGGTTCCGCTAATGACATATTGCCCCGGGCAATTAACGTTAGCGATAATAGTACCCGTTTCCCGGCATACCTCCTGTAATGCGGATTCATCCATTCCGAGAATGGCCGCCATACCACCCTTGTTTTGTTGCCCGGCATCATGCATCAGTCGGCCTCTCTGGCGGGTTAAATAAATAGCAGTACGGTAGTCGATAGCCCCGGAAACAGCTAAAGCCGTATATTCACCGAGGCTGTGTCCGGCCACGAACGATGGCATAGGTAATTTATCGCCGAAGACTTCTTCAACAGCTTTAATACAGGCCAGGCTGACGGTTAAGATAGCCGGTTGGGTATTTATGGTCTCGAGAAGTTCATTTTCCGGCCCTTCGAAGCATAGTTTAGTCAGGTTGAATCCAGTTGCTTCGTCAGCTAATTGAAATACCGCTTTAGCTGCAGCAAAGTTTTCGAACAGGTCACGCCCCATTCCTACTGCCTGGGCTCCTTGACCGGGGAAAATATAAGCTATTCCGGTTGGTTCTACCATAGCAAGTCCTTATTATTTAGTCCCGGATATTATTCCTTGGACTTTTTCTTGGGGCTTTCTATTTCGATTACTTCACGGCCGTTATAAGTGCCGCAGGTCGGACAAACATGATGCGGTAGATGAGGTGTATGACATTGTGTGCACTCGACAAGTGAAGCGGCCTTCCTCGCAAGATGAGCTCGTCTTTCACCCTGACGTGCTTTCGAATATTTTCGTTTTGGTAGCGGTACCATATTATTTTTATCTCCTCATTATTCTTATTTAAAAAGTCCCTGTATTTTTAGCCCACCCTGGTTTTGCTCTTCACTGGAACATCCGCAAGGTCCTGTATTCAGGTTTTTCCCACAGGTCGGGCATAATCCCGGACAATCCGTTTGGCAGAGAGGTTTCATCGGTATAGCCAGTATAGCGTATTGTTTAATCGCTTCATCTAAATTTATCAGATGGTGTTCGTCAATAGTAAAAGAGAGCGGTTGGTCTTCGGGTATTTCTACTTCTAGTCCGGTTATGACATCGATATTGGGAAAATATTCCTCTTCAAAATTGATATTAACCGGATATTCGAACGGTTGTAAACACCGGCTGCATTCGATTATTAATTTTGCATCCAGTAAACCGGTCGCCAAGATACCACGGTCGGTACGGACCAGTTTAACTTTACCCTTTACCTGTACCTCCTCACCATTGATATTAATTGCCTCATCGACATCATAAAGTCTTTCGGCTCCGATGGACGACTTCATCAGTTGGGCAATATTTACTTCCATCTTCTCTTATCACCGTCCAAATAGAGCCACAACTATTTATTATACGTTTAATCGTGCGTCCTTCGCAAACTAATAAGGTTAGGTTTTAAGATAACTTGCGTTTTCTTAATTCCGTACCGATAACATTGCGGAGGACCTGGTTAGTTCCCTCGTATATCTGTGTAATTTTAGCGTCTCGCATCATTTTCTCGACCGGATAATCACGCATATAACCGACACCGCCTAATATCTGGATAGCATCGGTTGTAACTCTCATCGCAACGTCGGAAGCATATACCTTAGCCATAGCAGATTCCATACTGGTATCTTTACTGCCGCTATCGACGGTTCTGGCAGTGGCATAAACAATGCCTCTGGCTGCTTCGACATCCATTGCCATATTAGCCAGCATGTGCTGTACAGATTGGATGGCAATAATAGGGTGTCCGAATTGTATTCTGGTCTTGGCGTGGTTTACCGCAGCTTCCAGAGCTCCCTGAGCCACTCCTAATGCCTGGGCGGCAATACCGGGGCGTGTGAAGTCGAATAGTCTCATCGTTACGATAAAGCCCATTCCTTCACGGGCCAGAACATTTTCTGCCGGCACGAAGCAGTCTTCAAAGACCAGTTCCCGGGTTGCAGAAGCCCGGATACCAAGTTTCTTCTCTTTACGTCCGAAGGAGAATCCATCCATTCCTTTTTCGACGATGAAAGCCGTGGCACCGCGTGGCCCCTTACTTTTGTCCGTTAAGGCGATAACAACATAAGTTTCTGCCTCACCGCCATTGGTAATAAAGCGTTTCGTACCGTTGAGTTTGTAACCACCTTCAACTTTCACGGCGGTCGTCTCGATAGCGCCCGCATCACTACCCGCATTTTCTTCCGTTACGGCAAATCCGGCAATCTTTTTGCCGGTGGCTACGTCAGGTAAGTATTTACGCTTTTGGGCGTCGTTGCCGAACGCAACAACCGGGGTAATACCCAGCGCTGTTGCGGCATAGCAGAGGGCGACGCCACTGCATACCCGGCTTAATTCTTCCACTACCAGGCAAAGTTCCAGACACCCAGCTTTCGTACCGCCATATTCTTCCGGAATGAAGATACCGAAGAGACCCGCGTCCCCAAGGTATTTAATTATCTCCCAGGGGAATTCCTCCGATTCGTCCAGTTTAGCCCTTATTGGCAATACCTGTTCTTCGGCGATAGTCCTCGCCAGTTGTTTAATCTGTTTTTGCAGGTCAGTAAGGAAATACTCCAATTGTATCCTCCGTTGTAATAATTTTAGAGATAAATCAAATTATACGCTAAATTACGAAATTGAGGCAAGATTATCGCAGTTAAGGCGAATAATTCAAGACTAGTGTGGGGAAATATTTACCCGCATTAACATAACCGACCCGGCGATAAAATAAATAAAGCAGGCCAGCAGCATTATTTCATAACCGAAGTTGGTCTGTTTAGCATTTAAAGTATCGATAAGCGGGCCGATTAATCTTGCCGCTGCTCCGGCACCGGCGATGGACATGTTCGCCAGACCCAAATACTTTGCTTCTTCGCCTTGACCGACTAAGTCTACGGCAAGTGCCCATTGGGAACTTAGCCATGCCCCGGCGCACATGCCCAGTAGCGTCCCGCTGATTAATACTTGCCAATAGTTCGTGGAGAAGTAAAGGACGACCACACCCAGTGCTCCGATAAAGCCGCTGCCTACTACCACCGGTTTCCGTCCTATTTTATCCGTAAGAAATCCGGCAAAATAGACCACGACTATCATGCCTACTCCCATAGCGATAACCAGGTTCGCCGTAACGCTCAGCGGGTCGGCTATTTTAACCACGTCATTGAAATAATACAGAGCATGGGCACTTAAGGTATTCCAACCTGTAAAAACTAAGAACGAAGCGACTAAAAATAAAATGAAGTGAGATTTGCCTTTTAAACTGACACTGTAACTGTTTTTAATCGAAGCGAAAGGAAAAACAAATTTGCCCTGCTGTGGTGTTTCCCTAACCGTAAAAACCGTAATCAGCAACGTGATGATAACTATTCCGCCTAAAATCAATAGACTGAATAGTATGCCAGTATTATCGTCGGGATATAGGTTCATTAACAAAGCTACCACGCGTATTAGGAGTACCCCGCCGATAATACTAAGTAATCCTTTAACCCCGGCTGCCCGTCCCCGCTTGTCTTCCGGCACCATTTCCGGGATAAAAGCCTGATATGGCCCCTGTGCCGTATTGCTGGCAATCTGCATCAGGCAATAAACGGCAAAAATAGCAGCATAAGTTTGGGATAAAACAATACCGCTTAAAAGCACTATTAAGATAATAGTCCCAACCAATATGTAAGGTCGGCGGCGGCCCCAGCGGAACGAACTGCCGTCACTTAAAGCTCCGGCAATAGGCTGCACTATCAGGGCTAAAACCAGTCCGGTCAGTATGAGTAAATCGAGATAGGTGTTTTTTTGTGTGCCGGGTACAAATTCCAGCAAGCGGAGAGGTAGAATTAGTGAGTGGATGCTGCTCCATAAAGCAGTTAGAGCAAAACCCAGCACCGTAATTTTCAGATAATCGCCGGCACCGAAATTCTCTGCTTTGTTTTTCTCCGGTTTTAGAGATTGTTGCTGCATAATGTTACTGATTAGCATATCAGATGAAAATGAATCCGTCCAGCTTGATTTTAGCCGCACCGTCTGGATATACTGATTTCATTACCCAGTTTATAAGGAAGATGTTAACTTGGAGAAAAAACCGTATCTAGTTGATTGGGCAATTACCCACCAGTGTAATTTGAAATGCCGCCACTGCCGCGGTATGCGAGTGGGGGAAATGGATTCCACCCGGGCGAAAGAAATTATAAATGAAATCGCCGAGCTTAAGCCGGGCTGGGTCATTATTGAGGGCGGTGAAGCCCTTCTCAGAAAAGACCTGTTCGATATTCTAAAACTTGCCCGACAGAAGGGTCTTGATGTGCATCTCATCAGCAACGGCACCTTATTGAACGTTGAGATAAGGACAATTTTAAAACAACTCGGGGTTAAATTGATGATAAGCATCGATGGAGCCACGAAAGAGACTTACGAATCAATACGGCGGGGTGCCAAATTTGAGAAAGTTGTCCGGGCAGCTAAAGAAGCAGCGAGCGATGGGCTGCTCGAGTCAATTAATTTTACCCTGATGAAGGATAACTATCTTGAAATACCGGGCATTATGGCACTGGCCGCCTCGATAGGTTTAAAGCGGGTTACTTTTATAGGTTTGAAGTCCTGTGAAAGTTACGAAAACGAGCTGCTTTCCGCTAAGGAATATGCCGAAGCTATCAGGCTGGCCTGCGACGGAGCAGTAAAGACCGGTGTCGAATTCTACTTCGATGAACCGTTTTTCTGGCCGGTGGTTAAAGAGCAAAAATTACAAGTTGGGTTACCGACTGCAAATACCGGTATTGTATCTCAGGAAACGAATGCATGTATTTTCGGAGAATATCTGTTTATCGAACCGAACGGTGAAGTAAAACCATGCAGCTTCGCCCCTATGGTGTTAGGTAATGTAAAAGAAAAATCTCTGGTTACCATCTGGCAGGATAATTTGGCGTCGCCATTAATGGAGAGAATAAGAAGCTACACTTCACGCACCGGTAACTGCAAAAGCTGTAAATATCTTACCGATTGTAAGGGTTGTAGGTCGAGAACCTTT
The DNA here is from genome assembly GCA_016927955.1 of Dehalococcoidales bacterium. GTDB lineage: Bacteria > Chloroflexota > Dehalococcoidia > Dehalococcoidales > JAFGLR01 > JAFGLR01. Next base: position 3,203 of record JAFGLR010000020.1, on the reverse strand, counting down.
GTCCTTACCGGCGACTGGTTTGCTGCCGACCCCGTCTGCCCTATATATAATAAATCAGAGGTGAATACAAAGTGAGAGTAATTGGTATTGACCCGGGGACGGGAAGTTTTGACTTCTTTGGCATGGACGATGACCGGGTAATTGTGGATACTACCGTGTCGGTTATGCAGGTATCGGAGAATCCTAAAGTGTTACTGGATGTAATCAAGAGTGTTTTACCTCTGGACGCCATCGTCGGGCCTTCTGGTTATGGTCTGCCAATTACGCCGGTAAAACAAATGGGCGAGCGTGAATTAAATTTAATGGTTCCGGATGATAAGAGCATTCCCCTTTATGACGGAATTAGAATGGTACTCCGGTTGATGAAAGAAGAAGGTCTGCCGGTTTATTTTACCCCTGGCGTAATTCATTTGAATACGGTACCCGCTTACCGGAAAGCCAATAAAATGGATATGGGTACTGCCGATAAAGTCTGTTGTACCGTGCTGGCATTACGCGACCAGGCGGAATGTCTGAATATCGATTACAATAAGACCTCTTTTATTCTTGCTGAAATCGGGTATGCTTTTAATGCGGTTATGGGGGTCAATAAAGGTAAGATAGTCGACGGGTTCGGCGGTACGGCCGGTGGGCCGGGTTTTATAACGCTCGGCAGTATGGATGCCGAACTGGCGATTCGTTTGGGTAAGTTCCCCGGTGCGGCTATTTTTACCGGCGGAGCAAAAGATGCCTCCGATAAAGCCGACCTGACACCCGAAGAAATGGCTGAGGACCAAAAACGTTTTGCCGATTCCTGGAATATGATGGTAGAGAGTATTCAAAAGAGTGTTCTCGCTATGATGGTGGCAGTGAATAATCCGAAGGAGATATTACTTTCCGGCCGTTTATCGCGTGTACCGGAGATTGCTGCCGCTTTAACCGAACGGCTCTCTAAATACGCACCGGTACGTTTGGTCGGCAGAAGAGCCAGAGTAGCTAAGGAAGCTGCCGAGGGTGCTTATATTATCGGCGAAGGGATTAAGGGCGGGCAATATAAAAAGCTTATCGATGTGATGGAGTTGAATAAAGCTTCCGGCACAATGTACGACCATATATTAATGAAAGGTGTAGATATCACCCGACCGTAATCATCCTTTCAAATAATTTAGCGAAATAAAAGAGAGCCAATTAAAAATAATTGGCTCTCTTTTATGTTTTTTCAATATGATGAATGCTAAGGGAACATCGCTGGCATATCGATTCCGGTAGTCTCGGGTAGACCCAGCATCACATTCATATTTTGTACCGCCTGACCTGCGGCGCCCTTAACCAAATTATCGATAGCACTGATAACAATAAGCCGATTAGTTCTTATGTCAACCGTCGGAAATATATGGCAGAAGTTACTCCCCCAAGTATGTTTCGTATGAGGCGGAGCTTCCATTACTCTTACGTACGGCTCATTTTTATAGAAATCGATGTATAATTCTCTTAACTCTTCTCTGCCTTTGGTCCCGGATGATAGTTTCCCTTGGTACAAGCTGGCGTAGCCCGTGGTTAAAATACCCCTTGTCATCGGAATCAAGTGAGGAACAAAAGTCACTTCCGGTTTAAATTCGGTATTAAGCAATCCTAGTTCTTGTGTTATTTCCGGGAGGTGGCGGTGTCCGTCGATAGCATAAGCACCTACATCATCATTTACTTCTGAATAATGGGTTGTCAGACTCAATGTCCGACCCGCTCCTGATACTCCGGATTTGGAATCTACTATAATATCCGGCTTAATCAGCCCGGCTTTTACTGCCGGGGCGAGAGCCAGTATAGCTCCCGTCGGATAACAACCGGGATTAGCCACCAGTTGTGCTGCAATAATTTCATTCCGGTGTAATTCGGGTAACCCGAAAACAGCTTTCTCCAACATTTCCGGTGCCGGATGGTTAAAGCTGTACCATGTCGGATAGGCATTAATATCTTTTAACCGGAAGTCAGAACTGATATCGACAATTTTAATCCCCTGTGAAACAAGAGGTATAATTTCTTTAGCACTTTCCTTATGCGGCATAGCGGAAAAAGCCAGGTCTACTTTACCGAGTTCCGGTTGGATAGTCAGGTCGATATTTGCTAGGTGCGGGAATATCTTTTTTAACGGCTGGCCGGCGGCACTGCGGCCGGTAACCGAAACCAACTCGACGGAAGGATGCTTGCTCAACAATCTTGCCAGTTCTACACCGGCATAACCTGTGACATTAATAATACCTACTTTAGTTTTACTCATTTAATTTATGCCTCAATATAATACTGATAAGCCATTTTAACATAAACTCGGGATTGATTCAGCTTTAGAAAGTATAATACTATAAAACGGACTATAGGAAATGGCTAAAATTCCGGATAAACACATTTTACTGGATATTTATAATCGACTTTTATCTAAGTACGGAGCGCAGCATTGGTGGCCCGGTGATTCCCCTTTTGAAGTAATTATCGGGGCTATTCTGACACAATCAGCCGCCTGGACGAATGTCGAAAGAGCCATTAATAACCTAAAATCGGCAGATGCTCTCTCTACACAAGCAATAATGACTTTATCCTTAGAGCAGCTAGCTAAACTTATCAGACCAAGCGGTTATTATAACGCCAAAGCACTTAAATTAAAGGCATTTGTCCAGTGGTTGGATGAGAATTATCGGAATGATTTGAAAATTATTTCTACTGTCGAAACAAACGCTTTACGGAACCAGATGCTGGCGGTTTATGGTATTGGTAATGAAACAGCCGATTCTATTCTGCTTTATGCTCTTGATAGGCCTGTATTCGTTATCGATGCCTATACCAGGCGGATAATCAGTCGCATTAGCTTACTTTCAGAAGATAATACCTACGATGAATACCAGCAGTATTTCATGAAGCATTTACCGGTGGATTTAAAGCTATTTAACGAGTATCATGCCTTATTGGTCCGCCTGGGTAAAAATGCCTGCCGGAAAAAACCGCTCTGTGGCGATTGTTGTCTAACGGATATTTGCCGTTTATATATCGGGTCTGGTTAGGCATAAAGTTCCTTAGCAAATAAAGCGGCACCTAATGCTCCGGTTAGTTGAGGACGCGGCGGCACTATTATCTCTGATTTAAACCTGTCTTTAAAAATATCGGCAACAATAGGATTAAATTCAACAACCCCACCGGATAGTAAAATGGTATCCGACAGCGGTAGCATATCCAAT
>JAFGLR010000164.1 GCA_016927955.1 Dehalococcoidales bacterium | reverse complement strand
TTCGCCCATTACCATTTCTTCGAAGGCACCGCGAGTACCGGAGCCCTCTTCGCGTGCAACCACAGTAATGGTGCTGTTGGAACCGCCGACTTCACTCCAGTTGGTTATTTCACCTGCGAAGATTTGCACTACCTGCTCTTTGGTAAGATTACTAACCGTCTGTGAAGAGTTAGTAACGATAGCTATACCGTCACGCGCCAGCACGTGTTCTACTACGGTACTAACTTCGCTGGACTTAAGTTCACGAGAAGCGGCACCGATATCGACCGTTCCTTCCGCTGCCGATTTAACACCGACGCTGGAACCGCCGCCTTGAATAACAACATTAACTTTGGGATGTATGTTCATGAAAATACCGGCTAATTTTTCCGCAACCGGCTGAACGGTAGTCGAACCGGCTTCAGTTATCGTACCGGAAAGTTCACCGGGATTTGTGGTAGTAGTGGTTGTTTTAGTCGTAGTTGAGGTAGAGGTAGAGGTGGAAGTTGTAGTTGTAGTCGTTGTATTTGTGGTAGTTGTTGTACCCGAACACCCGGCTAATACTATCGAGATTACTAGAAGGAGGGCAACCGGGATCAAGAACAGTTTTTTAATTTTTCGCATTAATTACTCCTTATATAAATTATATTTTTACTTTTACAGCGAGAATTATTAGTCTTCACATTAGCCCCATCAATACCTCCTTAAAGGTTATTAGGAAATTGTTAATAGTCTCGCTTATTATTATGAGGGGCCAAGTTTAAGGTTATGTTTTGACTTTGTTAAAGACACGTAAAACTCTGTTTAAAAAAATGTTAAGGAAGAGACTATCTTATACGGAATAACGAAAAGGTAGCTCTAATTTGAATGTCTGAGACGTTCTCAGTATGGTCGATTAATATTCCATAAGGCTATTACCTGATTTTACGATTAAGGGCGGTTGGTATAACCACTCCTTAATGCTAATCTTTAACCGATTGCACCAGTTCACTTTAAAAGCGGCATCCTCCTCTATTTCAGCGCGTGTTAATCCCTGTTCTATCGAAAACTTTATATTAGCTATGTTCGGTACGCTATCGGGTAAAATCGTGTAAGTTATACCGATTAACGGCCAGACATGGGCATCGCTGCCGCCGACTAACGGTATCTTAAAGGTTTTAACAAATCGTCTTACCTGCTCGATATTTTCGTAGTCGCTACCGTTTTACTCGAGAGCACATAACGATTTAAGCTGACTCGGTTTAAATTCTGTCAATCCGCAGGAAGACCGAAAAGGATGAGCCCCGATATAAACCATATCGGAAGAAGTATTTGTTATCAGTTGTTCCAAAGTCGGCCGGTATCCACCACTAAGGTTCATTTCTTCATCGATACGATGAATCTCACCAAGGTCGCCTAATACTAAAATATGCCCACCACCTTTAATATGGACCTCGGCCCCACTGATAATATGGAAATCCTCAGTCACTTCGTAGATACCATTATAGTATGGAAAAGACTCCCTAAAAATATTAGATGTCCGCCAATATCCAAGGTAGTGAATATGGTCGACAACAGCAAAACCGTTTAAACCCCTTCTTCGAGCAACAGTAATCATTCGATTAAGCTGATCCGTTTCAAACGGGATATATTTGGCAATTAAGGCGTGGACGTGCAAGTCGAATTTCACTCTTCCTCCTCATAATATTTAGCTCTACTATTTCTATGATAGCCTGAGGATATTATGCTTTTGTTCGTAAAACATTAATTGTTTGTAAGGATAGTGTAAAAATATTGTTTACAATGCCATCGGGTTATCGGTATGTAGTTCTACGATACCCCCCCTCTTCTAACAATAATTTAATGTAAATTTAACGAATTCATTAATAATCTTTTACAAAACGCTAACCTGGGGTTTTTATACTTTAACGAGGAGGCATGAAATGGGCGAATTGGACTTGGATAACATAGAAAGGTTATTTACCATAGATTGGCAGGGTGACCCGGCTACGAGCACGTTTGAAACGAATGAGCGACCGCAGGTGTCAGCTGCAGATAAAGAAAACTCATACGGGTGCTGCGAACCCAAATAATCACCATGAATTGCATTAATAAATATTGAATATATTTCGTTATACAATAACGGAAGTATTCTTTCTACTTTTTAATAAGAGAAAGAGCTAAGGAGTGTTATAAATGTTAAAAAGGCTAACCGCTAAATGGTTTGGTATTATATTCGCTTTGATGATAACCGGGCTCACAGTTATCGGATGTTCCTCCTCGGACACGGTAACTAACGGGGTAAGTACTTCCACAAGTCCATCCGGAGCTAATTTAAACGGAGCCGGTGCCACTTTCCCTAACCCGCTATACACAAAGTGGTTCGACGAATATTATAAGACGACCGGTAACAAAATAAACTATCAAGCTGTCGGTTCCGGTGCCGGAATCCAGCAAATTACGGCCGGAACGGTGGATTTTGGAGCCTCCGACGGTATTATGACTCAGGAACAGCAGAGTCTTGCCGAAGCATCCGGCGGTCCTATATTACATATTCCGATGACCAGCGGTGCCGTTGCTATCATTTATAACGTTCCCGGTATCGATACCGGACAGCTAAAACTTACGGGAACTGTTCTGGCGGATATTTATCTTAAGAGAATAATCAAATGGAATGACCCGGCTATCGCCGTGCTTAATCCCGATTTACACCTTCCGGACACCGATATTGCGGTAGTCCACCGTTCCGACGGTTCCGGCACAACGTTCATAGTGACGAATTACCTTTCAAAAATTAGTGATGATTGGAGAATTAAGGTTGGGAACGCTACTTCGGTGAGCTGGCCCGGGGATATCGGGGGCCAAGGCAATGCCGGAGTAGCCGGTCAGGTGAAAAACATCACTAGTTCAATCGGATATGTTGAACTTGCATATGCCAAACAGAATAACCTGCCTTACGCTCAATTACAAAATATTTCAGGGAACTACCTGTTACCTTCCTTGGAAGGAGCTACCGCTGCCTCCGAAGGTATAGGATTACCCGACCATATGAAAATTATGATAACCAACTCATCCAATCCGGACGCTTATCCCATCGTCGGATTTACCTGGATACTGGCATATGTTAACCAGAAAAATGAAATAAAAGGGAAAATCCTAGCCGAAGTTCTCCGGTGGGCCGTGCATGAAGGCCAACAGTACTGTACGTCTCTTGATTACGCACCTTTATCAAGTGCGGCCGTAGCTAATACCGAAAAATTAATCCAGTCGTTACAGTTCGGGGGGAAACCGATACTGTCACAATAAATGACCGTCCGGCTATACCGGAATAAGAAAATAAAGAGTTATTCATTTTAATCTTTTTCCTTAAAATAAATTGTAAGTGATAAAAGGAAACTAATGGTATCTTACCCGCCTACCCCAGAGGAGCTAACCGGGAAATTGCACCGGAAGAGTATTGGAGACCGGATTTTCCCCAAAATTACCCTGGCGTTTGCGCTTCTGGTAATCGCGATATTGGTGGGTATGTTAGTAATCCTCAATATCGATGCTGTTCCCTCGATACAAAAATTCGGCCTATCCTTTTTCGGAAGTACCTCCTGGGATGTAGTACAAGGAGATTTCGGAGCCTTACCGGCAATATTTGGAACTCTGTTAAGTTCTCTTCTCGGCATTATTATAGCAATTCCTATCAGCCTGGGAGCAGCCCTCTTTCTGGTGGAGCTTGCTCCACCCTGGATTCGCCGGCCGGCTTCATTTCTGATCGAAATGCTCGCGGCCATACCCAGTGTGATTATCGGCCTGTGGGGACTTTTCGTATTAGTTCCGTTTTTACAAGAACCGGTCGAGGCCTGGCTTGGTACCCATCTTGGATTCCTACCGTTTTTTCAAGGCCCCCCTTTTGGAGTAGGTTTTTTAGCCGCCGGAATCATCCTATCTATTATGATGATACCAATTATAACGGCGGTTAGCCGTGATGCCATGCAAGCCGTTCCTGACACTCAAAGAGAAGCCATGCTGGCACTGGGAGCGACCCGTTGGGAAACCATCAGGAGAGCTGTTATTCCATATTGCCGGTCCGGACTTGTGGGAGCTATTATTTTGGGTTTAGGCAGGGCATTGGGGGAAACCATGGCAGTAACTATGGTTATCGGAAACGAATACCGGGTGACAGCTTCACTTTTTTCGCCGGGAACTACCATTGCCAGTAAAATCGCCAGCGAATTCGCGGAAGCTTCTTCCGGAATCTTCATCAGCAGCTTGATTGAATTAGCTCTGGTTCTTTTCGGGGTGACTTTATTTGCTAATGTCATTGCCAGGGTTTTAGTCTGGCGGATGACAAAGGTTAAGGCTGAAAATGTTCAATAAGGTAGATGCACAGGGTTACTATATTCGCAAGTGGACCAGCCGGATAACTCTCACGTTATGTACTCTGGCGGCCGGCATCGCTGTAATATTGCTGCTGGTAATCCTCGGATATACCTTAATTAATGGTATTTCATATATTAATATTGATTTTCTGGTTAATGCCGCTGTGCCGGCCGGTGAATCCGGAGGCGGGATGAAAAATGAAATAATCGGAACGGTGATTTTAACTCTTATCGCTTCCGTGATAGCCCTGCCGGTCGGATTAATGGCAGGTACTTACCTGTCCGAATTCGGCGGTAAAAAAATGGCATCAAGCGTCCGCTTTGCAGCCGACATTTTAGCCGGTGTCCCCTCAATAGTGGTTGGGGTGTTCGCATACGCCATCGTAGTACGTCCCCTGCAAGCTTATTCAGCGTTATCCGCCGGTATAGCTTTGGCTGTAATAATGATACCTATGGTAACCCGTACCACGGAGGAGTCTATAAAGCTGGTACCGAATTCTATTCGTGAGGCGGCTTTGGCTCTCGGCATACCCCGCTGGCGTACCGTGTTAGGAGTAATTATGCCCGGTGCGATTACCGGAATAATCACCGGCATAATGCTGGGAGTAGCCAGAATTGCCGGCGAGACTGCCCCGCTGATTTTTACCGCCTTCGGTAACTATTTCGGCTTTGACGGCCTTTTAAAACCTATTGCGGCGTTACCGCTGCAAATATATAAATATGCCATATCCGCTTATCCCGACCAAAATCAGCAAGCCTGGGCCGGGGCTTTTCTGCTGGTCATTCTGATATTAATCATCAGTATCTTTGTACGCTGGCTTTCCAGCCGCCGAACCAGGTGAATTCAAGGAAGGTGAAATATGAGTGTAAAAGAATTATACGTTTCCGATAAGCCGGAAGATGACAGTTCAACTAATTTTGAAAAAGAGGCAATCGAGAAGCAGGGAATAGGTTTGCTGGAAATTAAGAAATTGAGTGCCTGGTACGGGGCAACGATAGCCATAAAAAACGTAAGTATGACCATTAAACCTCAGTCAGTTACAGCGATTATCGGACCGTCCGGTTGCGGAAAGTCCACATTAATCCGCTGTCTAAACCGTCTTCACGAAGTTTCTAGAGGGGCTAGGGTTACCGGCAGGATACTGTTGGACGGTATTAATATTTATACCAACAACGTCGACCCGGTTTTAATTCGTAGACAAATGGGAATGGTCTTTCAAAAACCTACACCATTCCCTAATATGTCTATTGCCGATAATGTTTCCGCCGGTGTACGCCTAACCACGATTTGGGGGAGAAAGTACGAAACCGAGGAGATTGTTGAAAAAAGCCTGCGGCAAGCTGCTTTATGGGAAGAGGTAAAGGATAAGCTTAATCAATCCGGGGCGTCACTATCCGGCGGCCAGCAGCAGCGATTGTGTATCGCCCGGGCTTTAGCCGTCGAACCGGAGATATTACTCCTGGATGAACCCTGCTCTGCTCTCGACCCCATATCGACATTGAAAATCGAGGAATTGATAGCCGATTTGAAAAAACAATATACCATCGTTATCGTTACCCACAACATGCAACAGGCTGCCCGAGTCTCGGACTGGACTTCCTTTATGCTGCTGGGAGAACTGGTCGAATATAATACGACGACAAACATCTTCAGCCGCCCGGAAAATAAAAAGACCGAGGAATATATTACCGGAAGATTCGGGTAAAACCAGCTGCCGAACTCCAACCGTAATGGTGCAAATTACCCGGCCGGTCGACCGGTATTTACGTCTGCAAGTTACGATTACGAGACCGTACCCTTACCTTAGTATATATATAAGGAAGCAATCAGTTTCAGTTACTTCAGTACTAAAAGTGAAAAATAACATATTATGACAAGTTTTAACGATTTTATGTAAATACTGAATCTAAATAATACCTTAAAATATGCATAAAAATTAATCAAATTATAACATTTCCCTAAAATAACCCTAACATCGGTCTGTTACTATTGTAACTGGTTGCTCAAGAGATACAACTAAACTTGGCTGAGTGAAAATAAACGGAAAGGGATGGGAAACGGAAAATGGAAGTATCTAGCCGAAAGACAACCCTGAGTCATGGTCAGACGATATTTCTATACCTCAAACAAATCAACTTGTTTAAGAAAGAAAATAGTAGCTTGGCATAAAAAGCAGAGGGAAGTCACACAGCGGCTCGTTTCCACAAGACTTCCCTCCAGCTCAGGTCGAACCCGAGCGTTAAATTTATTCTACTCCCGTAATATCATCGTGTCAACCTCGGGTATGCTAACTCAAAAAACAGGAGGTGGGCCGCCGGGAAGCTAACGATAAGCCGAGGACAAAATATAATCGCCTTAACAATAACATCTAGTATCGTAATCCGAATTAATAAAATTTAAGGAGAAAAAAATAAAGTGAACTTCAAGAGGTTCTTGAAATCAAAATTCAGCGTCAGAGCTGTTAGTATCGTATTAGCAGCTACTGCCCTGGTAACCGCTGCTCTTCCGGTATTAGCTGCCGATGACTATCTAGATGCATGGGATTCTAGCTCGAATTTGAGAATCGCCGGCTCCACCACGCTGTATCCCATAGTCGCAGCCTCCCTTGGTGTGACCACGGTCGGACAGGTGCAGGCGGTGGGTCCTTTCCAGGCCAGTGCCGGCGGCTCGGGCTGCATTGCCCAGCTCTACTCCGGCGGCTCCGGCCACGGCGCCTATGCCGTAACGCAGGGAGATGCGAATCTCGGTATGTGCTCCAGCAATAAGAAAAGCTCCTACCCCGATATTAGAAACGATGTCGTCGCTCGTGACGGTGTTTGCGTCATCATCCACGATGACGGCTCCCTATCGGCTATCGACGCCCTGACTACTACTGTAATCGGCGACATCTACGAAGGTATCTATACAAAATGGAGCGATATCAATGCGGCCTGGCCCGCTACCGACATCTTTCCTATCGCCAGGATTATCGGTTCCGGCACCCGCGATACCATCGTATCCAAGTGTGCTATGAATGAAGCAGCTGAAGAGGCATATCTCGGTCCTCTATACGCTACCGCTGGTTACACCAGGAAAGACTCCAATGCGGAGGTGGTTGCCGATGTTAATGCCACCGCTGTTGGCTCTATCGGATACATCGGTGTCGGTTATCTCGGCAGCATCAGCGGCGACGTAAGAGCCATACCCGTCAAAGCTAATGATGCGGCTCCGGCGGTTGTTCCGACCGACCAGAACGTTACCAGGGGGACCTATGCTATCTCCCGGTATCTTTACCTCGTCGCCAACGGTGTTACTCCCAATCTCGGCGCTTACGGCGCGGCTTTCCGTGATTACCTGTACAGCGATGCCGGTCAGAACACCGTTAAAGACCAGGGCTTCGTCATGGTTAACCCCCGCCAGGATGTTGATGCCAGCAGTACTGTCGATATCAACGATATCGTAAGCATCGGTCTGTCCTGGAACAAAAGCACCGGCCAACAAGGCTACGTTATCACCAAAGATGTCAACCGCGACGGCAGTATCGATATCAACGATGTCGTTTCCGTCGGTCTGTGGTGGAACATCACCTACACGACCCCGGCCAATGAATGGTAATTCCGCTAATAGTAACGAAATAAGTAAAAGTACAGCAAAATAAATGGAGGAAAAACGTGAATTTAGGTAAACTAATCAAAAAGGTGGTAGGGTTGGTGCTGCCCGCAGTAGCCCTGGTCAGCCTGATACCTGTTTCCGCCGTTGCGGCTGCCGACAGCTATTCAAGCGTTACCATGGAAGCACCGGCCACCGTAAATCCCGGCCAGACCTTTAGCGTAAACATTAATGTAGATACCGATTACCAGGTCCGCGGTTGCCAGTTCACCATAAACTACGACACGGCCGTCCTGACCTTCAACTCGGTTTCCGAAGGCACTTTCATTAAGGATTATGCCGGCACCGGCAATACCTACTTCAATCCCGGCGATTCTTCGACTCCCGGTATAATCGATGCTTTCGCCATCGCCCAGACCGGCGGCCCGACCGGTGGTGCTACCGGCAACGGCACACTGGCTGTGATGTCTTTCACCGTGAATCCGGGTGCTACACCGACGAACAGCCCAATAACTTTCGCTGCCCCTCCGGCCAGCAAATTGTCCGACCAGAATGCTGTCACTATTCCCGGCACGGTACTCGTTAATGGTGCAGCCAATGTCGTCTGGCCTTCACCCGCCATCACCGGCTTCACCCCAGCTTTCGGCGGTAACGGTGTTAACATCACCATTACCGGTACCAACCTGAGCAGTGCTTCCGCTGTAACCTTCGGCGGCATTGCCGGTACCATCGTTTCCAACACCGCCACCCAGATTGTGGCCACCGTCGGTGCCGGCGCTTCCGGCTCAGTATCCGTAGAAAATCCCGGCGGCACAGCGACCAAAGCCGGCTTTACCTTTGTCGCCGCTCCGACCGCTACCGCGGTTGACCCCGCTTTCGGCACCACCAATACGGTTATCACCGTCACCGGCTCCGGTTTTCTCACTGTCCCGAATAACGTCCAGAGTATTAAAGTCGGAGTCACCCCGGCAGCCGTCGTCCCGGGCTATTCCGATACTTCCGTCCAGGCTATAGTAGCTGCCGGTACTCCCATCGGTGTCAACGATGTAGAAGTGACGACTTACGGCGGCAGTGCTACGGTAGCTCAGGCCTTTGAGTATTTTGCCCCGTCAGGCAACATCGCTCTCACTCCCGTAACCCAGGCAGCCAAACCGACCGGTGATATGTTCGAAATCCAGGTCGAAGCAAACCTCGATGACACAGCAGCTACGATCCGCGGTTGGCAGGCGACCATCAACTATGACCCTGAAAAAGTCCAATACGTTGCTGACAGCGTTAAAATAGGTAACGGATTTGCCGATTTTGCCGCTACAGAAGGTTTGGAAATATACTCGAACATCGATGCTCAGCCCGGTGCTCTCACGATTGCCTATGCTCTCATAGGCGGCGACCATGGCACGGGAACCTACCCGGCATACGACCCGCAAGACGTCGGTGACGTTTTAGCTGTCGTAACCTTCATGTCCGTCGATGATTCCTCAACCCAGGAACAGCTTTTAGCCGGCGTTGATACCATCCTGTACGTTAGTAACCCGATTTTCGTCGGGCCGGATGGCGACCCGATGGCGAATGTCCTGCCGGGTACCAACGCTGTTGTCACGTTAATTATCGGCAGCTGCGACCTCCCGATAGCTCAACCGGCGGACCAGGTGGACCAGTTAGATATTCCGGCAACCCTCGCTCCGGTTCTTACCTTCGTTGCTCCTTGGGATGTCTGCTGCTGGGACCTACAGCCTTCCATGAACAACTCGGCTATGCGCGCCATGACTATCTTCTCGAACACCGACTGGAAGGTAACTGCCAGGGGTACCAATAACGGCTTCATGACCAAATATACCGGTACTCTCTACGATACCAGCGTTAAGCTTGCCAACCCGCTGAAAATCAATGGAATTATCCTCAATGGAAGCGACCAAGAAATCGCAACCGGCACTCCATTCGGGCAAGATTACTGCACCGGCGGTCAGGATGTCAACCTGATGTTTACTCAACCGGTTCTTTGGACCGACCCATATACAAAAGATTCATACTACAAGATCACGGTTACTTTCACGGCTTCAACCATTAATTACTAGACCTCGTAGAAATAAATAGACTAAGGACGCTTATTAATGTCCAAAGGGGGGTGACTTAATAATCACCCCCCTTAAAAGAAAAAATAATTATAGGGTATGGAATTGAGAATATCCCGCTTTCTAGTTTATTTAGTTGCCATTGTAATAATAGCTGCAGGATTCGTAAATTTCAACAGTACAAGAGTGTTAGCCGATAACGCTTTCACTGTGGAACCGGCTAAAATCGATTACTCGGATGACTTATTTGTTACTCCCGGAGAGACACTTAATAAAACGATAACCTTTACCAGCGACCCGACGGCAAGCATCATGGATATGAATGTGGTGGTCAAGGGATTGGGACAGACCCGGCAAGGGGTAACGACAGAACTGGAACCGCAAGACGATACCCCGTTCAGTGCCAGGACATATATTTCGAATGTCACTCCTGCTACCTTCCGTATTGAACCGGGCGAGCAGGTAAAAATAAACTTCGCCATAAACGTACCGGCTGACGCAACCGAGGGGGAAAAATACGCCTTATTAAGTATATTCAGCAATCCTTACGGGACGGGACAGGGAGCCGCCGCAATCATAGCTATAGATATCCCGATTATTTTAAAAGTAGGCAGTACCAAGCATAATCCAGCCGGTCAGATCGTAAACCTGGCAGTTACCGGTGCGATAACCGGTAAACCTTTGGAAATACAGACCACGTTGTTGAACACCGGTATCACGAGGATTAAAGGCGAAAGTGTTTTCAACAGAGTGGTTGTGAAAGACATAACTGGTAATACGGTAGCCCAGGCGGAGATATTGTTAGAGAACCCCTCACTTATTCCCAGTTTTGAACGTACATTTATTGCCCATCCCGGTCCGGCCACGGGTCTTCCTGCCGGTGAGTACATATATGAATCGAGTATTATAACGGGCGTGGCAACGGTTATTGATACAAGGACGGATAAGATAATAGTAACTGAGACTCCTACGACCGCCTTCGGGGTGAATTTGGTACTGCCCGGAATGGACCCGGACAGTCTCGTAGTGGTGGATTATGATTTTGAAGAAGACGGCGCCAATTTTTACGTCGATGCGATTGAAAAAGCAGGAGTAGAGGTAGAGTTAAGAGGGGCCGCCGGTTTCGGAGCGGTTATTATTGGCAGATATTCGGGAGACCCGGGCACCGGTGTACCGTTCAGCGCCCCTGTTACCCAGGGCGGTACCGGAAAGACCGCTATCAAATACGTGGATGTGAGAGCGCCCGGTTTGACCCAGGGTACTGCTCATGTAACCGTACATTATACGCCGGAAGAGGTAAAAGACTTTACCCTGGATAGGCTTATCCTGGCATATTACAACGGTACTAAATGGATAATGCCCAACCTCACGAGAAACATTGCCACGGGCACTATCAGCTTCGACGTGCAAGTACTTGACCTGACCGGAACGGTCATCGGGTTGGGAGGAGACCATACTTCAGACAGTTCTACCAACGGTAACAGCACAAATAACCCGTTCACGGACGAAGATACGACCGGCATCTCATCCATTTCTTCGGGGACGAACTGGGGCCTGGTAGCAGGGATAATCGGCGGCGTGGCGGTTTTCGGAATAATTCTAATAATAATTGTCAGACGGAATAAGTCGAAAAATCGACGTAGAACTTTGCCGAAAAGACCAGTCAGATAAATAACGTGGAACATTCCGGAAAACAGAGAGGAGTGGCAATGTCTAATAAAAGAATTATAAAGATAAAACCGGTCTTCAGTGTCGGACTTATTATTTGCTTACTGGTTAGTCTACTGGCGTTTCCAGTGAATGGGGTTGCCGCCAGTTCATGCACCGTAAGCATTTCACCAGCCGCCCAGTCCGTTGCCAATGGGGCTACCTTCACGGTGGATATTACTATCGATACGACGACTCCTTTCCTGGGCTGGCAGGCCGATTTAAGCTATGACGCCACTAAAATCGATTATGTGAGTGTTACCGAAGGTACATTTTTAAAGAACTTTGCTACCACTCACGGTGGTTTTACCTACTTTACTCCCGGTGCTCAAACCAGCGGTATGATAACGGCTTTTGGTTGTGCGGCGATAAATGTAACGACCGGGGGTCTTACCGGCAGCGGAACTCTCTGTACGATAACGTTCCACGCTAAGGATGCTATTGATGCTGTCACCCCGATAAACCTAGCAAACGTGAAGGTTTCGGGTGAGGGGGCAATACCTGTAAGCGGCGTAACGGTTACTTCAGGAAGTGTGAATATCGGCAGCCCGCCTCCGGCGCCAACCATCACTGATTTTAATCCCTCGTCAGGGAAGCAAGGTGACTCAATAATAATTACAGGCACAAATTTTACCGAAGCGTACGCGGTGAGTTTCGGCGGCACGGCGGCGCAGAGCTTTATCGTTAATTCCGATACTCAGATAACCGTCATTGTTGCCAGTGGCAGCAGCGGAGTGGTCAGTGTAACTACACCGGGTGGCACCGCGACTAAAGACGGCTTTACCTTCGTCACCGGGCCGACGATTACCGCTTTCAACCCCATATCGGGGAAGCAGGGCGACTCCATAATAATCACAGGTACCGGCTTTATCGGAGCGACTGCGGTGAGTTTCGGAGGCACGGCAGCACAGAGCTTTACTGTGGACTCCGATACTCAGATAACGGCTATTGTTGCCGGTGGCAGTAGCGGCTCGGTCAGTGTAACCACACAGGGCGGCACCGCAACTAAAGACGGGTTTGGTTTTTTGGCGGCTCCGGCTATAGAATCATTTGCCCCGACATCAGGCGGCAACGGAACAACGATAATAATAACCGGGAGCGGTTTTACCGGGGCAACCGCAGTAAGCTTCGGCGGTACGGCAGCACAAAGCTTTTCTGCGGACTCCGATACTCAGATAACGGCTATTGTTGCCGGTGGTAGTAGCGGCTCGGTCGGCGTGGTTTCACCCAGAGGTACGGCAAGTAAAAACGGCTTCACGTTTATCCCGGCACCAACGATTACCGCTTATAATCCTGCATCGGGAAAACAAGGAGATTCGGTAATAATAACCGGTACTAATTTCACCGGGGCAACTACGGTGAGTTTCGGGGGCACGGCAGCACAAAACTTTACTGTGGACTCCGATACTCAGATAACGGCTGTTGTTGCCGGTGGTAGCAGCGGTACGGTCAATGTAACTACGCTGGGTGGTACCGCAACCAACAACGGTTTCACCTTTTTACCGGTACCGGTCGTTAGCTCGTTTTCACCCGTCACTGCAGGGAGCGGCGCGACTGTGGTCATTACCGGAAGCCATTTTACCGGAGCGACCGCAGTGAGCTTTGGTGGCACGGCCGCCCAGAGTCTCACCGTGAATTCCGATACACAAATAACAGCGATAGTTGGGAGCGGTTCCAGCGGACAGGTTACGGTTACCGGGGCTTACGGCACCGGCAGCAAGGCGGGCTTTACCTTCGCTCCGCCGTCTACCATCGCTTCCTTTACCCCGACTGCAGCTTACAGCGGCGAGAAGGTAACGATTACGGGAACAAACCTTGAGTATGTAACATCCGTTAAGTTTGGAGGAGTAAACGCTTCGAGCTTCACAATAGATTCGTCGACGCAATTAACGGCGACAGTCGGTTACGGTGCGAGCGGCAGCGTGTACGTATCCTCACCCGGTGGTACGGCTACTCTGCCCGGATTTACTTACAATGGTTTGGTTGCCGGTGTATCTATCTTTACACCTATTTCGGCCCATGAGGGCGATAATATCACAATAATAGGTAACAATCTGGATGGAGCTACCGAGGTTAAATTCGGTACCGACGCCAGCGGTGTTGGTGGAGTCGTCGGGACGATAATATCCAATACAACATCGCAAATAATAGCTAGAGTAGGTTCCGGAGCCTCGGGTCATGTATCGGTGAAAACGCCGTTGAGTCCAAACCCTGTAGTAAGCAGCGGGCTTTTTACTTTCTTGCCTACCCCCAATACCCGCGTTACGGCGGTGCCCTCCAGCAATACGATAAACGGCGGGGATAACGTTACAGTAGAACTAAAAATAGATACCCAAATACCGTTCTTGGGATGGCAGGGAGAAATCAATTTCGATCCTGCTAGATTACAATGTACCGGAATTATCGAGGGTGGTTTCCTGAGGAACTACATAACGAGTATGCACGGTTCGATAACATCAATGCCTTATTATATCGATAATGTGAACGGCAAAGTTACCGGTCTTAGTTATGCCGGTATCGGCGTGGCTACCGGGCTGACCGGTGAGGGGATACTTTGCACGCTGAGTTTCGAGAGTTTTCCCGTTACCCCGGATACATCGGTTACAACCTATGTAACTCCGATTAATATAACCGTAGCCGGTGAAGGTGGGGTCAAGGTCGATACGATCGTGACCGCGGGAAATATTACGATACAGAATATACGTAGCCCCGACTGGGATGTCAACGAGGACGGAGTGTGCGATATCCTGGATGTGGTTTCCATTGGAAACCATTGGGGAGAAACAGGGAGTCCGCATTGGATCCGTGATGATGTGAACCGGGACGGAATGGTTGATGTATTAGACGTTGTGGCTATCGGTACTCATTGGAATCAACAGGTTAGCTCAACACCGCCGACCATTCTACGATTTTCGCCATCATCGGGTAAAACCGGGGATACGATTACGATTATCGGGACCAATTTCATCGGTACTTCAGCAGTAAGCTTCGGCGGCACTTCGGCGACAAGTTTCCACGTCGATACGGATTACCAGATAACAGCCGTAGTGGGTGCCGGAACGAGTGGTAATGTGATTGTTACTACGGCAAGCGGCTCAGCGACGAAAGCCGGTTTTACTTACGTACCGTCATTGCCGTCGATTACGCTTTTTTCCCCTCCGTCATGTGGGACCGGAGATACAATCAGCATTGCCGGTTATAATTTGGGGAATGCCCTAGCAGTTAAACTGGGAACGGATGCATCGGGTAACGGGGGTGCAACTGCCACAGTAATCACGAATACCGATACCCTTATTACAGCGACTGTAGGTTCGGGGGCTAGCGGTTATGTGGCGGTAATTACCGCTGACGGTATCGCTACCAAATCAGGGTTTACATTTTTAACGACGCCGACAATAACATCTTTTAACCCGACATCGGGCCAGCAGGGCGACTCCATAATTATTACCGGCACAGGTCTTAGCGGAGCAACCGCAGTGAGTTTCGGCGATACGGCAGCACAAAGCTTTACCGTTAATTCTGCCACTCAAATTACGGCGATAGTGGGCAGCGGTTCGAATGGAGTAGTCAGCGTTACGACACCCGGCGGTAATGCCACCAAAGACGGTTTCTCTTTCACCGGCGCTGTCACAACTCCGAGTATCTCATCATTTACACCGACGTCAGGAGGTAACGGGACGTCAGTAACAATTATAGGCAGCGGATTTACGGGCGCGACTGCAGTAAGTTTCGGCGGTACGGCAGCACAAAGCTTTACCGTTAATTCTACTACTCAAATTACGGCAACAGTGGGCAGCGGCTCCAGTGGGACGGTCAGCGTTACGACACTCGGCGGTACTGCTACCAAAACCGGATTTATTTACGTTCCGGGGCCTTCGATTACCTCTTTCTCTCCGACGACGGGGATTAACGGCACGACAGTTGTGATTGCCGGCAATAATTTTACCGAAGCTACGACAGTAAGTTTCGGCGGCACTGCCGCCGCAAGCTTTGAGGTAAATGCTATCGACCAGATTACTGCCGTCGTGGGAGAAGGCTCGAGCGGCACGGTAAGTGTGACCACACCGGGGGGTACGGCCACAGCTACCGGATTCACCTATTTGGCTCCGAGGAGCGATATCACGCTCACTGCAACTCCTTCTGGTACCAGTGCCGACCCGGGTGATACATTTACCGTGAATCTGGACCTTAATACATCAGTTGCATTCTTAGGCTGGCAGAGTGATATATTATTCGACCCGACGAAACTGACCTGCACTGCGGCGGAACAAGGGACATGGTTTAGTGATTTCGTGACGGGACGTGGAGGCAACTATTTCCCGGTGCAAGCAATGATCGATAATGCGACAGGTAAGGTAAGTTTAGGCGGTTCCAGTCTCGGTATTAGTACTGGACAGACCGGTCAGGGAACCCTCTGCACTCTTACATTCGAGGTTAAAACCGGGGCGACCGGTGACACTATTATTAAACCGACTAACGTTAAGATCAGTGACGAACAGGCCGCCCAGATAATAAACGCCACCGTTGTTACGGCTACAGTATCGACCGGGGCTGTTCCGGTACCGACGATAATGTCTTTTAGTCCGACATCGGGTCAATTGGGCGACTCCATAGTTATTTCCGGTACGGGTCTGATCGGGGCCACCGCCGTAAGCTTCGGCGGGACGCCGGCACAAAGCTTTACCGTTAACTCCGCTACACAAATCACGGCAGTATTAGGCGGCGGTTCCAGCGGAACGGTCAGCGTTACAACATCCGGTGGAACCGGGACTAAGACCGGATTTACCTATATAGCAAACCCAAATGCACCGGCACCCACTATCACCTCCTTTACACCAACCTCAGGTGGCAGTGGAGATTCTATCGTGATCACCGGGACTAATCTCACCGGGACGACGATGGTGAGTTTCGGGGGAACTGCCGCTGCTACCTTTTCGGTTAATTCCAACACCCAAATTACAGCTGTTCTGGGTAATGGGTCGAGTGGAGCAATCACGGTAGAAACTTCTGGGGGCATATCTGCTAAAGATGGATTTACTTATAGTAGTCCGGCAACAGCACCTGCAATAACCTCGGTCATTAATAAACTGGGTAGTAAATCAGGTGGGAACGGCACTAAAATAACAATATTCGGATTACATTTTACCGGGGTGACGGGGGTAAGTATTGGTGGCATAGCTGCGGCCAGCTATACGTTCAATTGTGACTCCCAAATCACGGCTGTGGTTGGTAACGGAACCACCGGAGATGTTAGAGTAACTACCAATAACGGGATTGGTGTCCTGCCGGGATTTGCCTTTATTCCAGCCCCATCCATTACGTCATTCACTCCTACCAACGGAAGTTCGGGCACCACACTAGTAATCACCGGAACTAACCTTATCGGAGCTACCGGAGTTACCGTCGGCAGTACTGTGGTAGCAAGTTTTAATATAGATTCGGCAACTCAGATAACCGCAATATTGGGTAATGGTTCAAGTGGCCCAGTTTCGGTGGAAACTCCAGGAGGTATAGCTTCGAAAGAAGGGTTTACCTACAGCGTTACCGCCACCGCTCCGGTAATAACTGCAATCAGTCCGTCTTCGGGACAATATAACGACACAATTACGATAAGCGGTTCCAATCTGGCAGGCGCCACCACTGTAAAAATAGGCTCAAAATTATCCGGAGAAAGCGGCACCGCGGCGACGATTACCAATAATACCGATACCCAGATTGTCGCTGTATTGAACGGAACAGGTACGGGAAGCTGTGTGGCAGTAACTACCGCTGCCGGGACTGCTACGAAAACCGGATTTAGCTTTATCCCTCTCTCGATAACCACATTCTCTCCGGCCTATGGCGACGCGGTGGACCAAATAACCATCACCGGCACCGATTTGGATAATGTCAACTCGGTTACATTCGGTTCGGCTGCCGGAACCATAGTGAGTAAGACCGATACGCAAATTATAGCCACAGTTGGAAACGGTCATAGTGGTGCGATTACCATTAGCACAGCGGACAGTCGGTCATATTCGCTGGGCAGTTTGCAGGGCGGATTTGCATTTGTTCCTTCCGGTGCGAATATTAGTTTTACCGCAAATCCATCATCCGGTACTGTTATTGCGGGTGAAACTATAACGGTAGATTTGAAGGTCGATTTCGTTGGCAGTACCAAGCGGTTTTTGGGTTGGAGGGGGAACGTCGATTTCGACGCCACCAAGCTACAGTATACGGGCATTACCGAAGGCAGCTTTCTCAAAGACTATATCACAAGTCACGGTGGTACCTGGCAAGCATATAATCCGGTTGTTGATAATACAAACGGTCATATCACTGGTATTTCCTACGCCGGATTGGGAGTTCCCACGGGGTTAAATGGGGCGGGGACGTTATGTACGCTTACCTTTACGGTAAAGAGTGGGGTAACAGGTGGCACGAGTATCACTCCGGTTGATGTTTTTTTGAGTGACGACCACGGTACTCCCGGACCTTATAAAATTTCCCCGGCTACCTTAACAGCCGGTTCCATTACAATAGAAGCTGGAGCAGTTCCCGAGATTACTTCTTTCACGCCGACAAGCGGAACTACCGGCACTACCGTAACGATTACAGGAAGTAATTTTACCGATATCACCGCTGTAAAATTCGGGGGCACAGCGGCACAAAGTTTTACCGTAGATTCCGACATACAGATTACTGCAATTATCGGCTTGGGTTCTAGCGGTGATATTAGCGTTACGAACCCCAGCGGTACCGGAACCAAGTCAGGATTTACCTTTACTGCGGCCGCGCCTGCCATCACCTCTTTTACACCGACTTCAGCCACCTACAACAATACCGTAGTAATAAACGGGACAAATTTTACCGGTGCTTCAGTCGTTACATTCGGAACAACCGAAGCAAAGAGTTTTACGGTGGACTCCAGCACTAAAATAACCGCAGTAGTTGGCCGTGGAAGTAGTGGCTCCGTAAGCGTCACTACTCCTGATGGAGGGACAGGTACCAAGGATGGTTTTACCTTTACTACAACTGCCACAGCCCCATCGATAACATCTTTTTCACCTACAACAGCCAATATCGGTAACACGGTAACCATTACCGGTACCAATTTTACCGGGGCAACCAGTGTTAGCTTCGGCACTACATTAGCAACGAGTTTTACGGTTAACTCTTCTAGCCAGATAACCGCAGTTGTGGGTAAGGGTTCTACCGGTACCGTAAGCGTAGGTGGTCCCATGGGAACAGCAACTAAAGGAGGATTTATCTTTAGCGGTACTGCTAGCGGGCCTGTGGTAACATCATTTACACCGTCATCCGGCGGTACGGGAACTACAATAACTATTAACGGTAAGAATTTTACCGGGGCAACAACAGTTAAATTCGGCGGTATCTCCTCCTCAAGTAAGGATGTGGTTTCGGATACACAAATTACGGCTGTAGTCGGTTCGGGAGCCACCGGAGATATTCTCGTTACTACGCCCAACGGAACGGCAGTCAAATCGGGCTTTACTTATTACCCGGAGCCTGTAATTAGTTCGGTATCTCCAACTACTGCAGCTAAAGGAACCACGGTAATAATTAGCGGCGAATATTTTGAAAACGTTTCATCGGTTAAATTCGGCGGCACCGCAGCTGCCAGTTTCGTCGTCAACTCGACTACGAATATAACAGCAATTGTGGATACCGGGTCGAGCGGCTCGGTAAGCGTAACTACACCGGGAGGTACCGGTACTTTTGCAGGATTTACCTTTTTATCACCGCGCAGCGATGTAACCGTGACGGTTACACCATCTGCAACCAGCGTTGCACCGGACACAGAATTTACGGTTGAACTGATATTGAGTACTACTCCGTTTATTTTGGGCTGGCAGACTGATATTAGTTTCGATGCCACGAAACTGGAATATATTTCGCTCACGGCAGACACCTGGTTAAAGGAATACATTGATTCGGAAGACGGTACTTGGCTTACTCCATCTACACCGGTCATCGATAATACGAACGGTAAAGTTACCGGTATCAGCTACGCCGGCGCCGGAGTGAGTATCGGCCTATCGGGAACGGGTACGCTGGCAACCTTAAAATTTAAAACTAAGACCGGAGTTACTGGTAGCACAAATATCGAGTTGTCAAATTTTAAAGTCAGTACTGATACAAGTGAATCAATTATTAATGCCACGGTTAATAATGGAAATATCACCATCAGCTCCACCGCACCCAATATAACCTCATTCAGCCCGACTTCGGGTAAAACGGGTGACACTATCGTGATTACGGGGACCAACTTTACCGGGGCGACAGCAGTGAGTTTCGGAGGCACTGCTGCGGCTAGCTTTACAGTAGATTCCGCTACTCAGATAACGGCAATACTAAGCACCGGTTCCAGTGGTACCGTTAGCGTAACCACTCCCAATGGGACAGCAACTAAAGACGGATTTACTTTCAATGCAGCAGCGCCGACGATAACCTCGTTCAGCCCGACTTCGGGTAAAACGGGTGACACTATCGTGATTACGGGGACCAACTTTACCGGGGCTACCAATGTCAAACTCGGCGGCACGGCGGCTACAAGTTTTACCGTTAATTCCGGTACCCAGATTACCGCGATTGTAGGCAACGGTACCAGCGGGAACGTGAGTGTAACTACTCCCGGCGGGACAGCTACTCTAGCCGGGTTTACCTTTAATAGTACTTCGAATACCGGAGCGCCGACGATAACCTCGTTCAGCCCGACTTCGGGTAAAACGGGTGACACTATCGTGATTACTGGAACGAACTTTACCGGGGCTACCAACGTCAAGTTCGGTGGTACGGCGGCTACGAGTTTTACCGTTAATTCCGGTACCCAGATTACCGCGATTGTAGGTAACGGTACCAGCGGGAACGTAAGCGTCACAACTCCCGGCGGTACAGCTACACTGGCCGGGTTTATTTTTAGTGACAGTAGTAATCCTTCTATGACTCAAACCACCACAACAGGAAATTCAACAGGAGTAAATACGAACGATCAGGGCAATAATAACGACAATAACAATAATAACACAGCACAAACTCCGGTGGTTTTCGATATCAGTAGTAAAGTAAGTACGACTGGTGTGGCTACCGAAAATATCATCTTAACCGAGGTTCAGGATGGGGAAGGAGCAATCGCTGTAAGGATTGAGATTAAGAAAGGCACCCAAATGTTGGATAAGTACGGAGACCCGTTAAAGACAATCAGCATAAGTCGTGCCAGCTTATCCAAGAGTAGCAGTGGCGATATCATTCCAGTGTCGACATATGATCTCGCTCCGGACGGTAGTCAGTTTTCTACACCTATTTCTATTACGGTTGTATACGATCCCGATACTTTGCCTAAGGGAGCAGTGGAGAAAAACCTGAAAGTAATTTATTATAGTACAGAAAATTCAAGTTGGGAAAAGATTAGCTCTCAAGTCGATACGGAGAAAAAACTTATTATGTGGACTACCGACCATTTCAGCATATTCACCATCGTATCGGATGCTAGTTTTGCGTTGAGCCGATTTATTCCTTTCCCATTTGTTCCGATATTAGCGGGGATACTGGCGATAGGTGCGGTAATTGCCCTGGCTATTCTAAAAAGGCAAAAAATCGCTTTTACTTATAATGCCTGGAGAAAGAGGTCTCAACACACTACGGCGAGCGATATTCTTATGGAAGAAAGTGAGTCCACCGTTGTAAATGGGTATAAAGCCGAAGTTGTGAACGACGAGGCCGTGAATATTGCCGGATATATATCAGCAGGAGGATATGAGGAACAACTGGTGCGAACTATTGAGATCGACCGGGGCAATGTCAAATGTAATGAAATCGGGATTGTATTAGGTAGAGACCCAGTGAAAGCCACTTATGATGCGCCGACCAGGATAAAGCTGGGATATGATCCCGGCGCGGGGTCGGACAACTTAATCAAGATTAGCATTATTAAAAAGAATTCGGGAGGAGAATAAAGTGAACCGCAGGTTCGAAAAGAAATTTAAATTATTTTTAGTTGTCTTTGGTATTATCAGTTTGTTGTTACCGGTATTTACAGCGTGCTCCGGAAATTCTCTTGATGATATAGCTCCACCCCTTGATGGCTCTAATAATAGTTTTGCCACTAATTTAAAAACTACCACAACAAGTATTTCTACCCCAAATACAAATACGTCAAATAGCACTACCGGAACCGATATTTCGAATCCGGCAGACCCGGGTCCCAATTACTTCAGTATCTCCATAAATAAAGAACAAATAAACCCGGGTGATGAGTTTACTATCGATATAATAGTTAATACGAATCAAATAATCCGTGGTGCACAAGTTAACCTGCAATTCGACCCGGCTGTTTTTCAATACGACGGAATAGAAGAGGGGGATTTTTTCAAGAGCTATTCTGATAGCAAAGGGCTCCAAACGATTTTGATGAAGCCGGATAAAGATACATTGAATGAAAACCCTGGAAATTTATCGGGCATGGGGATCGCTTTGATGGGATATACACCGGAAGAGGAAAATCAGCAGGCGGAAATAGGCGGAGCGACCGGATCAGGCGTACTTCTTTCGTGTAAAATGACTGCGAAATCCGGAATAAACGAAATTACTACTGTCCTTTTCCTAAGTAAGCCCATACTATCCGTATATGATAAAGCAATTAAAGATGTAAAATCGTTTGATGGAACAAATGTAATGAGTAAAGAAATTAAAATAGGGTATTAATATCAATTTTTCTAATATACCTAGTAAAAATACCGGTAACCGAAGTCATATGTTATTAAAAATATCTTCTACGGTAATACTTAATATTGTATTGGGGTTACTAATTGTTATTCCAGGAGGATGTAACAACCAGTCCAATCTATTAATAATGGGTGCTTGGGACATCGTTTCTCCAATTGAAAGAAAGGTTATCCCGGACTATATCAGTGAGACTATTAACTTTCATGAGACGAGCATTGAGTATTCCAACGACCCTATTAGCGGTCTTAAAAAAGGAAACTGCGATATGGTCATATTAGGCAGGGAGCCTACGCCAGAAGAGTTAAATGGTTTGGTAGATACGGTTATTTCATATGATGCAATATGTATTCTGGTCGATTTTAACTCATATGTAGGGGGAGAATTTTGGAAGTTCCAGACGGATGATGATACTTTGAAGGTAGCAGGGCAACCCCTTTTCACACTCGGTTGGGTTCCTGTAGTAAAAGTCCCCGGCATTCGTGACCTTACAACAGAAGACCTGAAAGTTATATTCAATTACTATTTATTATATCCGCCGGAAAGGTGGAATTTACCGGATTATTATGTCTGGGACTCATTGACCGATTTGGATACTGGGGTCAAATCGAATTTCAGGCAATGGCTGAGCCAGTCCAAGCCATTAATAACCACTATGATGCTGAACCCAGGAACATTCGATACCCAAACAGTCTTATATCAAGAACTGGGATTAGACGAGAGAAGTATTTTTAAAGCGTCGGGATCGGTACCCCCTTTTGACGAGAGTGAAGAACAGGTTTTACAGCGGTTATACCCTCCGACTTCATATACCCCTTGGACTAACACTTTCGAATTTAAACTTGGTTTCGCTTCCAGAAGGGTTACCCAAACTGCCCTGCTACATACCTCAGCAACAGTGGTTTCTGTATCAGGTATTAACCCAGTGGATGACATAACAGCAATATATAACGGAACGTACCCTTTAAGCCGGAAAATTCACTTATTAACACGCCAAAAAATATCTCCACCGGCCGATCGTTTTAGAGAATATATATTATCGCAAGATGGGCAGCAGGCGATGGCTAGTGCCGGATTCCTGCCATTAAAATAGAAAAGGATAAACGTGAAACGGTTATTGGATGCATGGCCCAAATCGATATGTTTTTTATTGGCTATCATACCACTTTGCGTTCTGGTCTTAATAATTGTCAGCTTGTCAATAAACTTACAACCAGTCTTTCAACAACCGACCAGTGACCTTAATCGCGATGGTATAGTTGACCAGCAAGATTATATAGGGTTAAAAGGCATCTTTTCTACTCAGATATCAGGAATATATTCATCGAATAAGGGGCAATTCGGTTTGATTCCAGCGATTTGGGGTACGGTCATTGTGGTAACAATTGCTATAGTCATCGCTGCTCCAATATCGCTGGCAATGGCTATCTTATCCTCCGAGTTCACATTAGGGTTTCTAGGAAAAGGTATACGTGCTTTGCTCGGAATCCTGGCCGGAATACCCCCTGTTATATATGCTTTGATGGCAGTTTTTATCTTTCAACTTCTAATCGAGCCGAATATTGTACCCAGCGGCACACCTCCTCCATGGTACAGCAATCTTAGCACATCTAAACCGACTCTTTTAGCCGGTATTATGCTATCTCTACTCCTGATTCCGTTTTTATCTCCTCTTTTTGAAGATGCAATTCGAAACGTACCGAACTATATCAAAGAAGCGTCTATCGGCCTTGGTGCAACTCGCTGGCATACTCTCTGGAATGTAACTATACCGGGAGCGTTTAGCGGTATCATTTCTGCATCCGGATTAGGAATCCTTAAAGTAATGGGGGAAGTGATAATCGTTACTTCTATTCTGGGTTATGAGGGTAATATACCGTCTCCCTTCTTCGATATTTTGCGAAGGTTACCTCCTCTTACCGCGACCGGCGCCGGTTTCGCCGGAGGCATTGATGTAGCCTACCGGAATCCGCTGGGTGATGCGATGGCTAATGTGGCCGGGCTAATTTTAATAATAATGGCGATTATAGTAATCGTTGCCGTGCACTTCTTACAAAAACAGTTTAAGAGGAGATTTAGCTACGATGCAAGGTGAATCTCAACATATCGGCGAAGGGGCACCCAGGGCACATTTAAAAGGTTCACATATCGTCGGTGTCCGGGAAAAGTTGATATTGTTCTTCCCTATACTACTTTCAGCATCGGGAATAATCCTAGGTTGTGTATCACTCTCGAAAAATGCTTTGGGGAACCTAAATTATGTTATTCCGGCTCTATTCTCGATTATTATGAGCTCTTTTATTCTGCTATTGTATACCCGTTTAACCGAACACGTCTGGCAATGGAAATTGGTTATTCTCGGGGGGCTGGGGATTCTGGCTGTATTTATACTTTATATGATGCCGTCTGAGGTCTTTGGTTTAAGGATTAACGGTTCCTTCCATCGTTCCTTTTTTGCCGCTATATTGCTACTTTCACTATCTATTCCGACTTTGTGCTTTTCTATATATTATATAGCCGGAGCTACTCCTCACAGTCAGGATTTAGCAGTATATCCGGTGATTATCTTGCCGATTATCCTGACGCTTCTGGTTTACGGTTTGCTTGTATTTAAACTAATTGAAGCAGGCGTGCCGGGACTTAGCTGGGAGGCAATTACTACGGCTTACATGTCACATATGTGGTCGGTCAGATCATGGCAAGACGACTGGCCGGTAACAATAACTTATTTCATTAATCAGACGGGGATAAGCCAGTTTATCTTGGGAACATTTCTTTTAATGCTTATGACGACAGTCATTGCCGTTCCTATCGGGATGGGGATTGGTCTTTTTGTAACCCAATATTCGAGTGGCAAACTAGCCGACATAATCAAATTTGCTACCAGTTCTCTCAGAGCCATTTCGGTGTTCGTTTTAGGCCTAACCGCATTCAGCATCGTTAAGTATTCAGGCCAAACCCCGTTATCCGAACTGTTTTGTGGTTTTTATATGATGGAAAACGGAGAAATAGTAACGGGAACAGGTTCGTTCATAACAGCTTCCTTAGTTATCTCCCTTCTAGTAATACCAGTGATTGCCAGTTCTGTCGAAGAAGGCATTCGTTCATTACCCAAAGATTTAACGGAAGGTTCGCTCGCAATCGGTGCGTCTCATACTTACACTATCTCACACTTACTGGTACCGTGGGTACTACCTAATCTTGTAACGGGTATACTAATCGGCTGTGCTGAAGCAGCAGGCAGCTTGGCTACCATTATGTTCATTTCTGGGACTGCAGAACATGGGGTTACTCCTTTCAGCCAACCGACGTCTCTAACCTATTTTATTTGGAAGTGTATGAATGACCAAAGCCAGTCGTTCCGAGCAAACGAGGGGCCCTACGAGTTTGCCGCGGCATTATTGCTTATAATGATAACTTTAGGTCTGGGGATTTCCGCTTTGCTATTAAAACGCCATTTTTCTAAACATTTCAGAGGTGCAGCGTGACAATTAAAGAAATTATCTTGCGGAGGCTAATCAAATCGCTCGCCGAAGAAAAAAAATTAAACAAGATTATAGATAATGAAGATATGAAAAAATCTTTGCCGTTAGACGGTGTTGCTCTAGGAGAAAAGGAAAATATTGACGGGATTAAGGTAAGGAATTTAAGGCTTTGTTATGGCAAAACAGAAGTACTCAAAGGAATAAATATGGATATACCGGCAGGTAAAATTACTGCAATAATCGGACCATCCGGGTGCGGGAAAACGACATTATTACGCTGTATAAACCGTTTAAGCGAGTTTTCCAATAACTGCAAGATCAGCGGCGATATAACTCTCGACGGACAGAATATTTTTGAAGTTGACCAAATGTTGCTACGACGGAGCGTTGGAATGGTCTTTCAAAGACCGAATCCTTTCCCTAAATCAATCAAGGAAAATATTCTTTACGGCATTAAAGCTACTAAATTAAAGGTGAATGTTGAAGAGGTAATCGAGACAAGTTTGAAAAAAGCAGCTCTTTGGGATGAATTAAAAAACAGGTTGAATGATAATGCTTTCGCTCTTTCTATCGGCCAGCAGCAGCGACTCTGTTTTGCACGTAGTCTGGCTGTTCATCCCAGTGTGATATTACTTGATGAACCCGCTTCAGCTCTCGATCCCATATCTACCGCTAAACTTGAAGAAAGCATAATGGAAATGAGGGGTGAATATACCCAAGTAATAGTGACCCATAATATGCAGGAAGCACGCCGGATTTCAGATAAAGTAGCGTTTATGTACATGGGTGAGCTAATCGAATTTGGCGAAACGGAAAAGATTTTCGAGGAGCCTGAAAAACAGCGAACTAAGGACTATATAGTGGGAAGATTCGGCTAAGGAACGGAGTAATATTTCATAATAGCTAGCACGAACACCAATAAGTGTTGCCCAGGAGGAACGAAATGATTGAGCGATCCCGTTTTCTGTACCTTAGAAAGTTTACCCTGGTTTTTTTATCTTTATTATTTATCGGATTGTTATTACCGCAACCATCCGAAGCTATTGAACTACCCACGAGCGATGTCTGGGCTTGGGGATACAACATTTCCGGCCAAATCGGAGACGGCACGACCATTAATCGAAGCCTTCCGGTACAGGTGAGCAATATGACTTGGGCAACAGAAGTTAGTTGCGGAGGCCTTTTTAGCTTGGCTTTAAAATCCGATGGAACAGTCTGGAGCTGGGGGTACAACGCGTCAGGACAGTTGGGTAACGGTAATAGCACCAACAGCTTAGACCCGGTGCAGGTGTGTGGTTTAAGCGGAATTACCTCTATTTCCGCGGGTACATTACATAGTCTGGCTTTAAAATCTGACGGCACCGTTTGGGCATGGGGGAATAATGATTACGGCCAATTGGGGGATGGTACGACGGATAACTGTTTTTCTCCGGTTCAAGTATCCGGTCTGACTGACGTAACAGCCATTTCCGCCGGAGGTTTTCACAGTCTCGCCTTGAAATCCGACGGTACAGTCTGGTCTTGGGGTTATAACAATTACGGACAACTGGGAGATGGTTCTATCACCGAACGACATAACCCGGTTCAAGTATCCGGTCTGACTGACGTAACAGCCATTTCCGCCGGAGGTTTTCACAGTCTCGCTTTGAAGTTTGACGGTACAGTCCGGTCCTGGGGATACAATAACTTCGGCCAGTTGGGGGACGATACATCAACCGACCGTCATGCACCAGTATATGTAACAGGGCTGAATAGTGTCGTCCGCATAGCCGCCGGCGGGCTTCATAGTCTGGCTTTAAAATCCGATGGGACTGTTTGGGCGTGGGGAAATAATGGTAACGGTAGATTGGGCGACGGCACTACAACTGATCGGATAATACCTGTTCAAGTCGGTGAAATAAGTGGAGTAATAGATATCAGCGGCGGAGGATGTCATAGTATCGCCTTAAAGGTAGACGGAACGGTTTGGACGTGGGGAAACAATAATTACGGACAACTAGGTGATGGTACTTCTACCGACCGTTATATACCCGTCATAGTTATCGGTGCGGATAGGGCTACCGGCATAGGTACGGGATGTCAGAGCTATAATAATTTAGTAGTTATACCGATAGTTACCGTAGTAACTAGTGATGCAACGAGTATTACCGCACTCGGTGCTCGTTTAAACGGTAGCTTGACCAATATGATTGCCGGTTCTACGGCAGAGGTTTCTTTTCAATGGGGGACTCAGGCAGGGATATATACAAACGAAACCATTTCCCAACAACTAAGTGCTCCTATGAGCTTTCATTTCGATCTAGGTTACTTGAACCCTAAGACTACTTATCACTTCCGAACTAAAGCGGTTGGGGACGGCACTGTATATGGAAATGACAAAACCTTTACTACCCTGGCAATTCCTCCGTCAGTAAGCACAGATAATGCGAGTAATATCACTGCCACCGGAGCCACGTTAAATGGTGTATTAAACGAGATGGGGTCGGCGAATAATGTAACCGTGAGTTTCGAATGGGGGTTAACAGACTCTTACGGCAATACGACCGATCCGCAGCTTTTCACGGCCGAGGGAGTATTTAACGCCGATTTAACTTCGCTGAGTCCCAAGACTACCTATCATTATCGCACCGTCGCGTTGGGGGATGGGACCATTTATGGCAGCGATCTCACGTTTATTACAGCCCCGGTACCACCATCGGTAGCTACGAATTCAAATGCAACTAATTTGAGCTGGAACACGGTTACATTAAGCGGGTACTTAAACGACCTCGGAACGGCCAGTTCAGTCATGGTAAGCTTCGAATGGGGATTAACCACCAGTTATGGGAATGATACAACAGCCCAGCAAATGGTTGCAGCCGGGCCTTTTATACTTAACATAAATTCAGGTCTTTCACCGGCCACAACGTATCACTTCCGCGCAAAAGCAATGGGTGACGTAGACGCCTATGGGGATGATTATACTTTCACAACCATATCGCCCCCCTGGGATGTAAATCTGGATCGTTCCGTGGATGTTAATGATATTGTTGCCATAGGTCTTCACTGGCAAGAGACCGGCACTTCCGGATGGATTCCGGAAGATGTAAATACGGATGGAGTCGTTGATGTAAACGACGTTGTTTTAATAGGGTTGCACTGGAACGAGTCCTGGTAAGTAAACAGATATGAGGAATTATAATGAATAAAACACTATTTGCTA
This sequence comes from Dehalococcoidales bacterium, assembly GCA_016927955.1. Lineage (GTDB taxonomy): Bacteria > Chloroflexota > Dehalococcoidia > Dehalococcoidales > JAFGLR01 > JAFGLR01. The sequence continues at coordinate 15,000 of JAFGLR010000164.1, read as the reverse complement.
GAAAGTTAGTGCTTATCCTATTTAGCGTTTTCAGCATCATCTTTACCATATGGTTTGGTGAGACTGCCGTATCGGCAAGCGGCACGTCAATCAGCGTTTCTCCGGCCGCCCAGTCCGTCGCCAATGGGGCTACCTTCACCTTTGACTTGAAGATGAATACCAGTACCGCTTTTTTAGGGTGGCAAGCGGATATTAATTTCGACGCAGCGAAAATGCAGTGTAACAGTGTAACACTCGGTAGCTGGTTCAGTAATTACGTAATTTCCCACGGTGGTGTCATTTGGACACCCGGTAGTCCGGTGATAGATAATAACAGCGGCCATATTACTAATTTAGCCGTCGGTGGATTGAATGTTTATCCGGGATTGACCGGAGAGGGAATTCTTTGTACTATCTCATTTACGGCGAAGCCTAGTGTTAATTCGATTGGTTCGGTAATACCCGTGAATGTTAAAGCCACGGCTGATACCGGAAATCCGATAAGTAATATTGGAATAATCAGTGGTCTGGTGTTTATCGGGAACATTACGCCACCATCAATCAGCTTGTTTTCCCCGTCTTCCGCCGCTTCTGGAGAAGCTGTAACCATTAGCGGTAGTAATTTTACGGGGACATCGTCAGTTCAATTCGGCGGCGTCGAAGCGCAGACATTCGATGTGCTATCGGACACCGAGATAACGGCTGTGGTGGGCTCAGGTTCAAGTGGAGCGGTAAGCGTTACAACCCCCGGCGGTACCGGTACAAAAACAGGATTTATTTTCCTATCGGCTCCGGTTATATCTTACTTCACGCCAACCTCCGGAGGACAGAGTGCCTTGATAATAATAAACGGCAATTGTCTTACCGGTTCTACCGCCGTTAGCTTCGGTGGAATACCGGCTGCGAGTTTCAGTATAGACTCCGATGAGCAGATTACTGCGGTACTAGGTTCGGGGGCAAGCGGTGTCGTGAGTGTGACCAATTCTTATGGAACCGGTACGCTTGAGGGATTCAATTTTATCCCACCTCCGGTAATCTCAGGTTTCAGTCCGAGTATGGGTGGAAAAAATTCATCCATTACTATATCTGGGGTAGGCTTTACAGGAGCAACTGCGGTAACCTTCGGCGATGTTCCGGCCGGCTTTACGGTGGTATCTGATACCCAGATTAACGCTACCGTTAGTGATGGCTCTACCGGAGCAGTAAGCGTGACCACTCAAGGCGGAATAACCGCCATGAGTGGCTTCACTTTTATTCCCGAACCCGTAATTTCCTCCTTTACTCCGGATTCGGGGGGTGGAGGAGCTTTAGTAACCATAAACGGTAATTATCTGGAAACAGTTACCGAAGTAAGTTTCGGCGGTACTCTAGCTCAGACGATCACATTTATTTCAGATACACAACTTATAGTAACAGTCGGTACTGGGGCTACCGGACCCGTCAGTGTGACGACTCTCGGAGGCACGGTTAATTCGAATGATAGTTTTACGTTTATTTTACCCCCAACGATCACATTTTTTTCGCCTGCGTGGGGAACAAACGGAACAACAGTTACTATCACCGGAACCAGTCTATCGGGAGCCAGTTCAGTCAACTTCGGCGGTACTCCCGGGACGATTATCTCAAATAATGACACTCAGCTGGTAGCCGTAGTAGGGAGCGGCTCAAGCGGTAATGTCAGCGTTACTACGCCCGGCGGTACGGCGACTAAAACCGGTTTTACTTTTTACGGTACACCTACAATTACGTCATTCAGTCCTCAATCGGGAACAACCGGAGCTTCGATAATTATTACGGGTACGGGTTTTAACGGAGCCACCTCGGTGACATTCGGAGGTGTATCAGCCAGTACCATTACGGTTAATTCCGATACACAAATAACTGCTACTGTCGGCAGTGGTGCTACCGGAGCAGTCAGCGTAACCGGTCCCGGTGGCACGGGCATTAAGGAAAGCTTCACTTATGTTGCCCCCAGCGGCACGGTAAGTTTTAATCCAAATCCACTCAGCATCATTAAGGGAGATAGTTTCGAAATCGACCTGGTTATAGATACATCTACTGGGTTCTTGGCCTGGCAATCGGAAATTAATTTCGATGCTTCAAGGTTCCAGTGTACCGGAATCCAAGAGGGTGACTTTCTTTATTACTATGCATTAAATAATGGTGGTTTGACCGTCCCCATCGCTGCCTCGGTAATAGATAATGTTAACGGAAAGATTACAGGGTTGGGTTATGCAGTATTAGGGATAGGTGGTGTCGGTCGATCCGGCAGCGGGACGCTTTGTGTTTTATCCTTCACCGCTAATTCCAACTCCAGCGGAACAGGTACGATAATACCTTATGATATTGATGTTTATGATGCATACGGTAATCCTATTCCTAATCTGGCTATATCGGGATGTCAGGTCACGGTAAACTGGCCGTCTCCGGTGATAAATACCTTCGTTCCCATACAGGCAGGACGTGGGGATTCAGTGACCATATCAGGGACTAATTTAAATGGAACAACAGCAGTCAGTTTCGGTAGTATTCCAGCTGCTAGTTTTACAGTTGATTCGGATACGCAAATAACAGCTGTGGTCGGCAGCGGCGCTAATGGTGATGTAACAGTTACTACACCAGGAGGAACTGCAGTTGCCTCCGGATTTATTTTCATCCCGATATGGGACATCAATCGCGATCATGTTTGTGACGTCCTCGATGCTGTATCTATCGGACTCCACTGGCAGGAAACAGGAACCGTGGGCTGGATACCGGAAGATGTTAATCAAGATGGAATATTGGATGTCCTGGACGTAGTGTTCATTGGATTGTACTGGCAAGAAACTTGGTAATGAATGTTAACCCTTTTTACAAAAAAAGGAGTTTGATTAGAAAAATAACCGGCGATAGGATTATTAAAATTGCTGTACAGATTTGAGGGGGGCTTTTAAATTGTCGGTTGAAAACAAAGCGGAAAAGTGTATGAAAGCAGAGTGAAGTCAAACAGCGGCTCGTTACCACAAGATTCCACTCTCGTTCAGGTCGAACCGGGCTTGAACTAATTGTTCGGCTCTTCATGCACGATAACTTATTAAGAGGTGCTGAAGAATATGAAAGTTACAGCTTAAATAGGAGAAAACAAACTCTGTAACTTAAGGGTGTGCTTTAAACTATCGCCTGTATTCGGTTCACTTCGGTGTTAGGGAGCCAATAGTGAAACCGACTTTATCAGGTCGGTTATATTAAATGATTCCGTATTTTGTTATTAAGTTATTTTTCTAAGATTTATGCACTAATTGGTTTGGTTTAAGAGATAGATAACGGAGCGTAAGTAGTAGATGATTCCAGGGAATGGTATTTCGGCCAGATAAAAATAAAATGAGGTTTAACATGAAGAAAATATTAATTCTTAGCTTGATTCTGGTAATGTGCTTGCTGCAGATTCAGCCGTACACATCTGCTATTGCGGCCACTCCTGCAACCATTACTCTTTTCCAAGCGGTACATTTTGGACAAAACCAGGGTAACTGGAATGTGGGTTTGTGGAAATATAATGGTGATGGCACCGTTAATACTTATGTTAACCATGGAGGCTCTGGCGCCGTACGTTGGGACAACGGTTCGCAAAGTACCGGACACGGGCTAACCCATAGCTTTATTCTTAATTACAATCCAACAACCTCTGCTCTCTTATTTACAGTGGTCGGCGCCGACAGTTCCACAGTTTCAGAAGTAGCTATATCACCGGTAGTTCCTCCGGATGCTCCGGGCCCAGTGAACACTCTGAACTTGATAATTAAAGCAACGGCCGGCACTAGTGTTAGTTGCGCAAATCAGAGCACTATGAAAAACCAGGAAGTTTCATATTCAAGCACCACTGTCTCGAATTTAATTCTGGATGGTGAAGCCTTACCCGAGCTAGAAGTTACAGCCAGCCTAAGTTCAGATCCAACAAATCCTTCTTTTACAAATGTGAACCAGGTGGATATCTCGGTGCCAACAGATAGGTCGTGGACGTTAACCGGTGATATTAGCGTGCAATTTATAGCAACCGATATGAGTTGCCCTCCGAAACAGTGGCGTATTGGTATGCCCGAGCTTAACGGGAAATATATGGAATCAGTTACTATATCAGCCAGCACCGGGGCAAACGGTTCGATAACCCCGTCCGGTAATGTGGGTGTAGAGTATGGAAGTAATCAATCCTTTATTATTACCCCTGATTATGGATATAAAGTGGGGAATGTACTGGTAGACGGAGTTTCGGTTGGGGTAATCACGGGGTACACTTTTCCTAATGTTATAACCAATCACACAATTGAAGCCACGTTTGCTATTAATAACTTTACTGTTTCTGCTTCGGTCGCCGGCAGCGGGCAGGCATTCCCCGTTACCCAGACGGTCGATTACGGCGGTCAGGTATCAATTACCGTCAATCCGGATGAAGGCTGCTCGATCATTTCAATCACCGATAATGGTGTTGCGGTACCGGTGTCCAATCCGTATGTAATTACTAATGTCACTGAAAACCATAACGTGGTTTTCAGTGTAAGTAGTAATAATTACATCATTACCTTAGTATCACCATCGGGAACGGTTTATATGACCGTTGAAGCGGGGGTCGAACAGGATTTTGAATTTGAAGCGACACCCGGCTATCGTATTCACGATGTTGTTCTTGATGGAGTGTCTAAAGGTCCGATAAACACTCTAATTCTTACCAATATTCAAGCCGACCATGTCGTTGAAGTATATTTTTGTCCTAGGTGGGATGTTAACGGTGACTATATCGGTGATGTTATGGACATCGTCAGTATAGGCTTGCATTGGGGAGAGCAGGGAACGGCAGGATGGATTGCCGAGGATGCCAACGAGGATGGTAGTGTCGATGTATTGGATGTCGTACTTATCGGTCTCCACTGGCAGGAGATGTGGTAAAAATAGGGGCTTGGACTGAAGCCTGAGAACGGAAGGATGCCGATATGCTTGATACAAATATAAAAACAATGAAAAAATATAGTATTCTTCTACTATTTTTTACTATTATTTCTATAATTATAATAATGCCGTTTATTGCAGGATGTAGAATTACTTCAGAGGTAAAGAAATCCGGCGGAGTTGTACCTACTTTCGAACGTCCACCGGTTCCGACTTCAATAAGTAATTTACTTGGAGCAGGGGCAGAAACTTTCGGTCGATTATCATATACTTGGTTTAACACGTATCAGAAATTAACACAGGTTAAGGTCAGTTACCAACCCATCGGAACAGATGTTATAAACCAGCTTCCTGCCGGTACTATTCACTTTGCAGTACTAGATGAAATAATTGAGCAACAGATACAGCAGACTGATGGTTCGAAGGAAGCTACATTATCAATACCTGTAGCCTGTAATGTTATTACTATAGCATACAACCTGCCGGACCTTCCCGCAGGAATCCTCAAGTTTTCAGCAGATGTTATCGCCCAAATATACCTGAAAGAGATTACCAGATGGAATGATACGGCAATACTCGATTTAAACCCCGGGTTGAACCTCCCTGATGCGAATATTATATTAATTTCCCATTATGAAAAATCGGGGGCGAATTTTATTTTTTCCGGGTATCTTTCCAGGGTAAGTAGTGATTGGAAAACAAGAATGGGTGGGGCTTCAAATATTGGTCTGCCTGTAGATATCCAGGGTGTTGGAGATAGCGGCGTTGCTAATATCATATCACAAACACCATACTCTATCGGATATATTGAATTAAGCCATGCCAAAGAACTCAACCTCTCCTGTGCCGATATAGCAAACATGAGCGGTCACTATGTATCTCCCTCACCGGATGCAGCATCTCTAGCAACAGAAGGGTTGCCACCTAATACTATTTCTTTGCTTTCTGATAGCAATAGCGCCGAAGCATATCCTCTTTCAGGATTAATATGGATAGTAACTTACCAAGACCAGGAAGATGGCGGCACAGGTAAAAGTCTGGCAGATATGCTATGGTGGGCAATCCACGATGGACAGACAAGCTGTGTATCGTTGGATTATGCACCGTTGTCAAGCGATGCTGTAATAAAAGCTGAAAAAATAATTAAATCAATGAAGCTTAGCGGCATTCCATAAGAGTATCCCAAATTGAAGATTCATCTGAGTTTGGTAAAGTATCATAGTAAATATAATCAAAGACCAAATTAACTCCAGTCTTCACCGTTTATCATTATTCCCATTCAATTCAATAATTCTGACAGTTCAACCTGCGGATAGTTCTTCAGGAAAGCAAGCACTTCCTGTTTTATGCCGGCAAGCTTTTTAAGATTATCGGCTTCGAATTTTACGGACAATGCGGCGGATGTATTAGACGCCCTGACCAGAGCCCAGCCGCCGTCGATTTGAATGCGAGCTCCGTCGATATCGATCACCGAATAGATTTGTTTAAAATATTCCTGAACCGCGGCCACAACCATGCTTTGTTCTGTATCGGGACAGGGTACCTCGAAGCTTTCTTGCTCTCTCGTTTTCAAAGAGGCAAGCAGACCGGCAAGGCTAGCTGTTTGTCCTGACAAATATTCCAGCAAGCGGCAGCCGGCGAGCAGGGCATCATCTATCGGATAGTAATCTTCAGCCGGAAAATAATGCCCGCTGGCTTCTCCGGCAAGTAAGATTCCCTCCTGGTGCATTTTGCGCTTGATAAGCGAGTGTCCGGTTTTCCACATTACCGGCTCTCCGCCGAGCCGGCAGATTTCATCAATGGCAATTTGGGAAGATTTAATATCGAGTATCACTTTTTCTCCGGGATGCCGTGCCAGTAGACCCCGGCTTAACAGTATAAGTACTTGCTCAGAGCTGCATAAATTACCGTTTTCAGTTACTACGCCCAGCCGGTCGCCGTCACCATCGAAAGCCAGCCCGATATCAGCGCCACAGTTCACGACTACTTTCCGGAGAATTTGTAACGTATCGACATTTTCCGGATTGGGAAAATGATTCGGGTAGTCCCCATCGTCTTTGCAATACAGCTCGATTACATCACATCCGATACCTTTCAAAAGTTCAGGGGCAAGGAGACCGGCAACCCCGTTACCGCTATCTATCACTACTGTTAAAGGACGCTTCAGAGAAACCAAAGATATTAACCTGGCTATGTATGCCTCTTTTGGCTGCATGGTAGCTAAAAGCCCGTTCCCAGTAATAAAGTCCTGTTTTTCGATTATCGGTAATAACTGCCGGACGTCATTCTCGGCCACAGGGTACGCCTTCGGACCTACCAGTTTGAAGCCGTTCTTATTTGGAGGTGTATGACTACCGGTCACATTTATACCGCCGCTGAATCCCCAATTAACAACGGCAAAATTCATGACCGGGGAAGGGGATAAACCGATATCAATCACGTGGCATCCGGTTGATATCAACCCTTGACACAGAGCGAAATGTAATGACTCCGATGAGTGCCGGTTATCCCGGCCGACCACGACCCATCTTGTCGGCCCGGCTATCGATTTAAGATAAGTCCCGAATGCTTTGCCAAGCAGGTGTGCAAATTCATCATTTATTTCACTGCCCACTTCCCCGCGAATATCATACATCCTAAATATTTGCGGATTGATAATCATTGGTTTATCTCGCTAATTTTCTCCATACTCATATCACCATCTGCTAGAGACAAGTTAGTAAAGACAGATTTAGTGCCGGCGACATACCTGGCTAACCCGGTAATATCCACAGCCCCGCTGACACGATAACAAATAACGCGCCCGGTTATTTCTTTCAGTTCGTTTTCTACTCCGTGAGATAGGTCTGTCTGTTTCCGTGCCGGGTCCAAATTTACTACCATTGGCTTTAACGACTTAACTCTCTCTTTTTCAGAAATTTTATCGATTACCAGTGGGCCGCTACCCCGCTCCCAATTTAAAATAAAACATGCGACCAGTTTAGCCTGCGTGACTGTCGTACCGATTCCATAAATACTATCAACATCAAGGTCGTGCTTATCTTCAAGGTACCAGAGTTTCTCCGGTTCAAGCTTGGTATATTCCGAGATTTCTTCCGGCCTGAGCAGTTGGTGGAGACGGGGCAAAACCAGAATGGTACCGGGATTCAATCTCGGCTTCTTGGGGACGCCAAGAATAGTAACGTAGTCGCCTTTTAGTTTCAGGAGTACACGGTCATTGCTTAAATAGTGAAACCCATGTTCCAACATGGCAACCGCCATAGTACTTTTTCCGCTGCCTGATTCGGAAGTAAAAACGATGCCGTTCCCGTCCCTATCTACAACCGCAGAAGAATGCAGTAAAACGTAACCTTGCTTGAGATAATCTGCTATAAACACTTCATCGATTACATTAATGACCTGATTAATGTTCGAGACAAGGTCGCCAACAACGACACGTACGTCCTGTTCTTGAAGAACAATAACCCCGGTTCTTTTTTTTAAAATTACCCTGCCTTTTTGCGTATCATAAGCTGCTTCTTTGACCGCTTTTTTTGACAGTGTCCGCGGTATATCAACAAGTTTATCACTGTCGATATCAAGCTCGCCGACGATAGCATAGAATAGATGTCCGGTCTCAATATGTTTTGCTCTAATGTACACAGACAGATATTCTCGTAACCTTTTTTCCAGTTCAGCGCTGTTAGTCAAGACGGTGAAAGGAATATCCTGAATACTTAACTCGACCTTATACTGCGGCGAGTATTTTTTAAATACATATTCTAATTCATTCATCAGCGTTGTCTCACTAAAATATTCTGTTTCACATACTGGGCTAATAGTTGGGCTACATTTGTATTACCTGCTGCCAAACCGGAAAACCCACCGAACGCACTGACCTCATAAACCAAGTAGCGCTCGCCATCGAACACCACATCAACAATGGTATAGTCCAGCGGGAAGGTATTGGCTGCTTTTTCAGCCAGGTAAACGACCTCCGGTGACGGCGTAACTGGTTCATAACGTCCGCCGGTGCGAATTGTCGTCTGCCACGACTCGGCTCCGGCAATTCTTTTGAAAGCCCCGATATATTTACCGCCGAGAAAGGCTATTCCCATATCTTCTTTAGCGGAAATAAATTCCTGCAGATAATATGGATAGCGGCCCGTATCCTGCCAGTGCTTGAGCGTCAACCGGCAGGCAAGATTAGCATCGAGAAGCAGCATCCCCCGCCCTTTAGAGGTGAATAACGGTTTTAAAACTGCCTTATTCCAACGGCTAACTGTATCGGATATTTCATTCACTGACTCTGTGACTATCGTATTTGGTACCGGAACTCCCGCCTGTTTAAGCTTAAGAGTGTTTGAATAGCGGTTATTAGCCAGTTCAATCGCTTCCGGTGAGCTAAATACCCTAACGCCCCGGAAAGCTAACTGGTGAAGCAGGTTAATCCGGTGTTGGCACAGATGGTCGATAGGGTCGCCCAATTTACGTACTACAATCCCATCCAGAACAGACAAATCATTTCCATTTAGTAATACAGTGTTCTTCCCAGTGTCGAGGGTGCATTCAGAAAGTGAAAAAACACGACTCTCCATACCCAATTCGGTCAGAGCTTCTGTCATTTGCAGGCTTGATTTAGCCCCCGAAACACCTGCCACCCAGACTCTTATCAATTCACCACTGCCTTTAATAACTCAATACCATTTTCGAAAAGCCGGGCTGCGTAATTTTTATCCATAATTATTCTGGGGGAAGTGATATAACTCCGTGCCAGACTTACCTCCAGCCGCTGTGTTCTATTCTCATCCAAGGCGGATTCTTTGAATCCTGTTATTGCTTCTAAAATGATTAACCGTACCTTTTCCATATCCAGGCGTACCCGTTCTGAAAGGTCGGGAGGCCGAATTGTGGAGATAAAAAATACTCCGATATCACTTAAATAATCTCCGTAATGGGAACGGTGAACATCGATAAATTTAATCTGTCCGTTATCATAGACTATGTTATTAACGTTATAATCTCCGTGAAGCCATACCGAAAATGCCGGGGCCAGTAAGTGCTCGGTTTGTTTCAGCTTGCTCAATAGTTTCTCGAGGTTATCCCGGTCGCCGATAGCTCTAAGATGAGGGTGCATCGCATACACCTCTTCCAGACGCTGTTGTATTTCATCAAAATACTTCAGCTCCGGCCTCTCCGGTTTGACAGTCAGTTGCCAGACGTCCGTCATTACTTTAGCAAGTCTACGGGTTGCTTCCTCCTTGAATTGTATGTCTCGGTCCGAAAAATAAAGTTCGGAAAGCAGCGACCCCCCGATATATTCCTTTATCAGAGTTTCACGGTCGTTCAATACATAAGTATTAAGCACGCGGGGAGTAATGCCCGGTATTATTTGCTGCCATTGTTGGAGTCTGGATACTTCGCTCTCGATTTTTCTTTTGCTTCCCTCTTTATATATGATACGATTATCCCCGTTTTCAATACGGGCGGTGATGGCCCCACTGATACCGTCATAATACGGTTGAAAATGGGAATTCCGGTATGTTTCTCCCGGAAGCGCGTGACTGATTTGCTGGTATTGAGTAAAATTGAGACGACGTCCCGTAATTAAATACAAAGCCTGCTCGCTAATATTCAAAGTATAATCACATACCTTCTCAAGGTACTTTAAAATCGTGTACCAATATAACCAGAACGTAATATGAGCAGGGTCTCCAACCATTTGATACCGGACTTCGACTATTTTTTTTTTAAAAATTTCATCTTGTTCCGTTTCGCGGCGGCAAGATTTTTCCACCAGTTGAAGGTCTTGATTCAAGTAAGCCTCGACAGACTCATGGATAGCGGTCTCAGCGATAGACTCCATATTCCCCAAGTCGAATTGTGTAGGCTCGGCTTTCTCATATGAGGCGATATTAACCCGGCGGGCGATGTGACATGCAGCATCGCCAATACGTTCCAAATTAAGACTGACACGAACAGCTGAACGTAAAAAACGGACCTTTTCTTTCTCAAGTTCCTGGAAACCTAAGGTATAAGCCCTGTCTTCTATAGAGAGGTTGATGGTATCGAAAATATCGTCGGCCTCGATGACTTTTTCGCTTTTATCCAAGTCTTGCGTCGTGAACGCCTCAACCGCTTTATGAAGCTGGTTTGCGGCCAGCGACCCTAATCGATATATGTCATCCTTGATGCTTTGTATAGATTGTACTGACATAAAGGTGAATCACTACAAGTTAGCTTTTACAATCGTTCGTATCAGTTATCGAAGGAATTATTTCTAATTTTTCGGCCGGCGTCGTATCCGCTTTCCATGATATTTCCAACTGGATTTCGCCTTCGTTTTCCTTACTCAGTGCCTTCAACTCAAACCGTGCTGTCTTTTCCAGCGAAAAGTGAATGTTTTTCCCCAGACCCTGGATTTCGAATTCTTTGTAGCGAAACACTTCAGCAAGCTTAGATAAATGCTCGGCTACTACCTTGTTAGTCATCTTGCCGGCGTACTCGAACGTTGTTTTATCACTCATTGTTTCTCTCCTTGCCCTTCGAGAAGTTAACGTCAGGTTGCATCCTATACTTAAATATCAACCGATTGTTGTTTAGCTTAAGCTGTCGGATTGATGCTAATCGGTTTTACGATGTCCTTCTCTTTCCAGGAAACTTTAATTTTTAACTCGCCTTTACCCTTTTCAGGTTTAGTTTCGGCTGTTAACTCCAGCTTCACCATAGAAGCTGGAGTTAACAGGATAGACTTATCACCCGTGGCTATTTTTACCTGTCCATCACGAAAAGAACGAGCTAAAATTTCCAGATGATCGGCTACCTGTGCTCGCTCGCAATGAATCGAATAATCAAAATCATCCTTTGCTGACATGTGCATATCCTCCCGTAACGTCTCTTCGCCGGTTAATTCTTCCGATAATTCTACTTTTTCCTCTATGTTTGCCTTTTTCCGATATCCGCTCATTTCATTCTCCTATGATGTATTTTATGCCGGTATAAGAATCTTCTCCGGCTTCAAAATAACACGGTTATTCTGCGGTCTGTTTTGGTTTTTAACTCTTCCGGGGAAAAGGCGTGCCATTTCTATTTTTTTTCGGGCTACACACGACTCTACAATCTGCTTAACTCCTGGTTTACTCCCGTTCTTAATCAATCCCGAGGAAAGTGATTTCCGTAGATTATCCAGATTAAGTCTATCAACCGGGAGAATGCTGTACTGTACGCCGACCTGAGGCGGAAGATGAGCATCACTGCCGCTTGTGGCAGGTAGATTTAGAGTTGCAGCCAATTGAATAATATTACCGTCAGCTATACCGTCAGCGACATCTCTTCCGTTTAACTCGAGAGAATTCAGAGCGCCGAGTATTTCCTTGTCTATATCGGCCAATCTTTTAAGCGGCCTGGTAGGGTGAGCTCCGATGAAGATGATATCGCTTCCTATAGACGCATTAAGAATATCTGCCAGGTAAGGATGATTATCCTCGCTTAGCTTCGGATAGAACCTGTTATCTAATTCCCTGATGTCATCAATGGGACCAATGGCTACAACATCGGCTTTATCAGCAACCGTTATTTCGGCTCCGGTAAGAACTGTAAAGTTGTCGGGAAGACTTAGCCGGCCTTTTTCATACGGATAGCGGCTACATAGTTCCTTTATGCTATCCCAGTAATCATACGAATGAAAGTGTTCGGTGAGAGCGAAACCGGAAAGACCATCTTTGCTGGCTTGTTTGACCAACTCGTGAAAATGCGACAGGGAAAACGGGAGCTTCTTTGACATTTTTGAATGAACGTGCAAATCAACCTTAATCATCAATCACCATTTATCTGTTTATTTTTATTCTATTCCCCTTTTGTTATGATTTTGTTAGAGTTTTTTAAATGTCTCGTTAAAATAATATTAAATATTTGTTAGGTGTATTTAGGGATTCTTCTTGAAATAATGCTCTTTTATGAAAACCTGGAGTTTATCGGTAAACTCAAGGTTAACCGCCCGGTCCGGGGTAATCCAATTAAATGCTGAATGTTCATCGCTCAGTTTAACATCTTTTGAATTTGCTTTTCCCTGAAATATTAAAGTTATAACTTTCTGTAAAGGAAATAACATCTCCGTTATTCCGATAATACGTTCCACTTCTATATTTAACCCCGTTTCCTCGCTAACCTCCCGACATAACTCGAGTAAATAAGGTTGTTCTAAATTCATTCTGCCGCCGGGTAAATCCCACTTGCCCGGGTTCCTTTTTGACGAGCAGGGTCGTTGTAGTACGAGCAGTTCCCCATTTTCATTTGATAACAAGACCTTGAGTGAAATCGTAAGTTTAATGTTCATTACATTCTGCCTCTTTTTCCCGCGTGGATATATTTTAATAATAGCAGAATCTGAGGTAGGCGTAGAGTTCATATTGAAAACCGGGGCATATATTTTAGTAGGGTAAATCAATTTGAACAATTTTTACAATAATTTCACGTGTAATAAGTTTACTTTTACACAAAATGTAGATGTAATCACATTTTACATCGACGAGGAATTTTAGTTATTGATAATATGATTTGGTTTAATTAAAATATAGTTAAATAAGCTCATATACTTGAGTAAACTGTAAGGGAAATAATAAAAGCGGCTAAAGCACTATCCGACGAAACCAGATTAAGAATATTAAATCTGCTTCTCGTAAGGGAATGCTGTGTTTGTGAGGTAATGTAGGTCCTCGATATTTCCCAAACCCGGGCTTCTCGTAACTTAAATCTACTATATGAAGCCGACTTTCTGAAAGTATGCAGGGAAGGCCTTTGGGCATATTATTCAATAGATGACTTCTACCGTCAAAAGTCTCTTCCCATACTTTCAAATGCGGTTGAACTCGGGTTGAAGGGTAATAAAACAGCTATTCTAGATCGGCAACATCTGAAGAAAGCGCGGCGACTCGGCCCACAATGTTATAACCCGGTTCCGGTTAGAGAAAAAAACATTAGCACGGTAAATTTTAATTGGAGGAGTTAATGAAAACCGTCCTTTTCATTTGCGTGCATAACTCCGGTCGAAGTCAGATGGCAGAGGCTTTTTTTAACGGTCTGGCTGTAGGTAAAGCTAGAGCCATATCTGCCGGGTCGCAACCTGCTGATAAAGTGAGTCCAGTAGCCGTGGAAGCGATGCGTGAAGTTGGCATCGATATCAGCCGGAACAAGCCGAAGCTTCTGACTCTCGAAATGATGGAAGGAATCGAAAAAGCAATCACCATGGGCTGCGAAGAAACTTGTCCTGTCACGACGGTTGAAACCGAGGACTGGGGACTTGAGGACCCGAAGGATAAACCTATCGAGGAGGTCAGGTTAATTCGCGATAAGATAAAGAGGCGGGTGGAAAATTTAATAAAGGGGATGATCAACACATCAGCGAACAACCCGGTTAAGTAGCAAGATTGTCTTTCCTTGACCGGTTTCTGACCTTATGGATATTTCTGGCAATGGGATTAAAGGTAGGTCTGGGTTACTTTCTACCTGAAACCGCTAAATTCATTAATTTCTTATCCATCGGCACTACCTCAATTCCTATTATGGTCGGGTTAATCCTGATGATGTATCCACCACTTTAGCCTATTGTTAGTGAATATAGTACTCAAACGCCATAAAGGCTAAGAATCCCTGACGTTCCGATTTTTCAGAATATTTTTGAGATATCTATACCATGTTCTTTGGCATACTTCCGAAGTTCTGTAATAAAAAGAGTTCTTTTTACTTTCTCATTATTTTCGCGGGCAATCCTTTCATTTTGTATGTGTTGTTTAACCATTGCCCCTATATAACTGCGAAATCCCAGTTCCATTAAGTGTTCCGCTACCTGTTTTTTGCTGGTATGTTCTATTCTTGCAACCAATCCGATACCATCACTTAGCTTTTTATTGAAATAATAGCTCTTAAAATATTCATCCGGATATCTTTTATGCGGATTAACGCCTTTTTCAGTGACAAATAAGCGCGTTATTGAGCGTGTTAACGAGCGTAGGCTTGAATTTGTTTTCATATTTGCGCAAATCGAGCCTAACGGTATTCCTTAACTGCCATTATTTGTACCATTATGCTCACCCTCCATTACCTTAATTTTCCCGTAACTACCCC
>JAFGLR010000163.1 GCA_016927955.1 Dehalococcoidales bacterium | reverse complement strand
GCAATGTTCACGTGTTACTTCAACTCGGGTATGATCTGCGGCTGTCCGGGCAGGTTTTACGTCCATGAGAAAGTATATGACGAGTTTATCGAGAAATTTCTCAACGGCTCGAAGCATCTGGTGATCGGTAACCCGGCGGATCCGAAGACTACTACGGGTCCTGTTGTTAGTGCCGAACATCGTGATAAGATTGAACGCTATTTCAAAATCGGGGTAGAAGAAGGTGCGAAAATACTGCTGGGCGGTAAAAGGCCCACGGAAGCACCGCTGGATAAAGGTTATTTCGTCACCCCGACCATCTTCGTTGACGTGAAACACACGATGAGGATTGCCCGGGAGGAAATATTTGGCCCGGTAGCCGTGATAATTAAATATACCTCCAAAGAAAACGTGGTTGAAATGGCAAACGATACTCTTTACGGACTGGTTGCTTCTGTCTGGACCAGAGATGTAGGGAAGGGCATCAATATCGCTAATGAGCTGCGGGCCGGTACCGTTTGGGTAAATAACCATTTAGGCGGTTCGCCCGGCCTGCCGACACCTTTCGGCGGGTTCAAACAGAGCGGTATCGGTAAAGAAGGTGCGACCATGGGAATCGAAGAGTTTACCCAGGCGAAAGTAATCGCCGTAACCCTGAAATAAATCGGACACATCTTCTTAAACTATGTAGATGTTAAAAGTTAATTATAATCGGACTGTATTTAAGTAAGGATACAGTCCGATTATAACAAAAGCAGACTCCCCATAGGGCATATTGAACGGATTGCAATATCGATATGCCTTTTTTTTGACCGTATATTGACATGTTGAAAATAATGATATACAGTAAGTATATAATGGTATACAGTATATACTATATAATATCTTAATATTAAGAGGGTATTTATATGGTAAATATGGTAGCGAATAAGACTGGGCAAGAGATGAATGTGGAAGAAGTTAAAAAACTTCGTGTTTTGACCGATAGACTAAAAAAAATGGAGGCGAGAATGGGAAGATGCCGTTCCCATTGCATGTCCGGAAAGCTCGGTTGCATTAACGAAATCATGGAAAGAGACCGATACACTATAACGAAAAAAAGAGGATAAACGTAATAGTTATTAACATCCTGTAAAAGAGGCCAAAAGGAATTTAGAGGAACATACAAAGGCATGGTAAGATGCTGGTAGGCAAATTTAGGACAATACTTTCCCGCAAGAGAAACAAGAGTTTATGGAAACGTTAAAAATATGAAAACATTATCGCATGGCGAAATAAGAGGATTTGAGGATAATCAAGAATAATAAAGCTGAAGTAATGAGATATAACTTTGAGATGCCTCCGGACCCCATTTCCAACAGTGAGATTTTACAAACCATCGAGACCGAAATCGTTGTAATCGGTGCGGGTACGGCGGGTCTGGTCTGCGCCAATGCCGCCGTCGAAAACGGCGCTAAGGTCATCCTTATCTCTGCCAGCTCCCATCCTATCGCCAGAGGCGGCTCTAACCACGCCATCAACACTAAATTGGCTCGCTCTCTCGATATTAATTATGACATCGGTACAAACTTCAAACGGGAAATCGACCGCGCCGGCGGCAGGTTCGACCATGATAAATGGAGCCTTTTCGCAAAAAAGAGCGGCGAGGCTATGGATTGGCTCATCGATAAGATGACCGCCGCCGGTTATGAAGCCGTTATCGAGATGGGAGAGGTTGATCCCGACGGTATTGTTGCTTCTTTTCCGGGTTCCCACGGCTTCTTGAGCAGTAAGATGAAAACCGCCGGTGCGGGGCAGCCATTCGTCGTTAATACCCTGGCTAATCTCGCTCAATCAACTGGGGTTCAGATTCATTACAATACTGTTGCCAAACAACTCATCCGTGAGCATAACAAGACCGGACGGGTAACGGCTGTTATCGCTACTAATCCGGAGGGCAAGTACGTTAAATATGTAGGTTCTAAGGCAATTGTTCTCGCCACCGGTGATTTCACCAAGGACAAAGAGATGATCTCGAAGTATTGCCCCGACATGCTGCCCCTGGTCAGCGATACGCCGGTAAACTATAACGCCCAGTTTATTTTAGGCGGTATATATGCCGGCGACGGACACAAGATGGGCTTGTGGGTCGGCGCCGCCTGGCAGAAAACGGTTCCCAATGCTCCTTTAGTAGCCGGTATGATAGGGCCAATGTCCGCCCACAGACCTTTTAAAGGATTATTGGTAAATAAAAATGGAGAGCGTTTTGCCAGTGAGGATATCAGCAGAGCCCAATTAGGTTTGATACAGATGCGCCAGCCGGACTGGAAGATTTATGCCATCTGGGATTCTAAATATGCGGAGAGGATGGCTCCGTGGTATCCACCGGGCAGCTGCTACGGCGGTCCGGAGCAAAGCGCCGAAGATGTTGTCGCCGGTTGGGAAAGGAACGTGCAATACGGTAAATACTTTAAGGCAGACACCATCGAAGAACTGGCTGGAAAGCTCAGTCTGGATGCTAACAAAGTCAAAACCACCGTTGCCCAATACAACAGATTTTGCAAAACGGGCACCGATGAAGATTTCTTCAAACGCAAAGACCTGCTGACACCGGTCGATAACCCGCCGTTTTACGGACAATCTAAAAACTCGCCGGATTTATTATTCGTAACCGGCGGTCTGCGTACCAACCTGGATATGCAGGTTCTCGATACGAAGAATCAAGTTATTCCCGGTCTGTATGCTGTCGGCACCATCGTGGGTGATATGTTCGCCAACTACTATACCTTTATGGTCCCGGGTATCAACCTGGGAGCAACTTGCGTTACCTTTGGCTATCTCGCCGGAAAGAAAATCTCCGGTTCTTAGGCTTATGTTTATTGCTTTCACGCACTATGTAGTTATATATTTCGACTTCCTCCGAAACGGTAGGAGATTTATCTAGATTTCTCGAGGTATTCATTACCCTCCTTTATCCAGAGAGGGTAGGAGTAGGTGGTGGGCTCCTACCCTCTCTGGATTTTTTTGTTGAATGAAATTTATAATGTAGTCTAGGGGGAATATGAGAAACGATAACAACATTAAAAAAGATATAATCACTAAGGTTGTTAAAGCCGAGTGGGAGATGTTCACCAATGTGGAAAATGCCGGGGGTAAAGCGGTATGCCAGGAAGATTACGCTACTTTTGAGATTAACCGAACCGGTCAGGCCTTAAGCTGGTCGGAGGCTGTTTTGAAGAGTTATCTCGCAGACTTGAATAGAGCTAAGGAGCAGGGCAGAAACCTGATGACGGAAAAGTATGCCCGGATGATGGCATCAACATCACCTTCAGAATATGAGGCAATTAAGGATCTTCTTCCTCAACTAGGCACGGATATTCCTGTGTTAATAGATAAAATAGTGCCAATCGTGCTTGAATGGGAGGAGACACTATTACAGAAATATCCTCACATCTTGAAAACGGGGAGACCTCTGCACAGTTCAGAGGATTCCCCAGGTGTAACGTCTCTGGAAACCTATTTCCGGGGAGAGCTGGCAACTTATTCCAAAGAGACCCTTAATTTGTATTACGAAAATCTTTTGCAACAGAAAGCAGAAAATATAAACGGGTCCGAGGTAACACTGCAATACGCGGTTACTCAGTATGGTTTTAACTCACTCGAAGAGGTAAATGAGAAATTAAAAACCAAGTAATATAGCCAATATGTTTTTAAAATCTACTTGTAATAACACACAAATCTGTATATGAATCAGGGATTTAATTATTAGATGCTAAACTGAAGGAAGTGGAGGCAAACAATGACAAAAAATGAAATTTTGGCGATGCAGCCTGGGGAGGATTTAAACGTCAAAGTAGCTGAAGAAATCATGAAACATAAAGTGGTTAAAGACAAACACTTTGGTTATACGGAAAGGTTAGTAAATCCTGAAGACGGCAGCAGCGTTTGGGCCGATGTGCAACCTTACTCGGAAGATATATCGGTCGCAGAAGTAGTGATTGAGAAGATGATAGAGATGGGCTACGAAGACGCAATACACTGGGCAGATTTTGGGGATGGGAAATACACCGAGGCAGAAGCTATCTGTAAGTCGGCGTTGCTGGCTTTATTAAACGATGGTAAATTAGACGAACCCGGAGATAAGATTTTACGGCAAGCCTTAGGAGAAGAATTGGAGTAAATATAAAATACTCCTGTTATATAGTAACTTCCCACCTACAATAAACAAGAAAAAGTATGCTTCATCAATTCCGTTGAAGGTCTGGCATGAGTGAAACGATAGAGAAACTTAATAGCCGGATAATCGCCCTGAGAAGTCAAGGACGGTTAGGAGAAGTTGAACCGTTGTTGCTGGAAGTATCGAAACTTGCCAAGCAGGAATACGGCGAGGATGATCCT
>JAFGLR010000162.1 GCA_016927955.1 Dehalococcoidales bacterium | reverse complement strand
TTACTTTATCGAAGACGGTATCATCGGCCTGATTATCGCCTTTGTTATCTGGGGCATTTTAAGCCTAGTTGCATACTTCCAGGGTGATAGCATTATGCTGTCCGTCGCCCGGGCGAAGAAAATATCCAAGAAAGACCACCCGCGCCTTTTCAACATCGTCGAAGAAATGACGATTGCCGCCGGTCTGCCTAAAATGCCGGATGTTTATATCATCGATGACCCCGCCTTGAATGCCTTTGCAACCGGCCGCGACCCCAATAAAGCCGCCGTGGCCGTTACCTCCGGTTTGCTCCAGAAACTTAACCGTGATGAGTTGCAGGGTGTCATTGCCCATGAAATGAGCCACGTGAAAAACCGTGATGTCCTGCTGATGACAATGGCCGGAGTGATGCTGGGCACTATCGTTATGCTGGCCTGGGTCGCCCAGCGCGCTATCTTTTTTGGAGGGATGGCCGGGTCCCGGCGGAGTTCCCGGAGTAGTAGCGGCGGCGGAGGCGGCGGAGGCGGAGGCCAGCTAATTATCATGGCGATAGCCCTGGTATTCATGATACTGGCTCCCATTTTCGCCCAGTTATTATATTTCGCCATTTCCCGGAAGAGAGAGTATCTGGCGGACGCTTCCGGAGCCCTGTTTACCCGCTACCCGGAAGGGCTCGCTTCCGCACTGGAAAAAATCGGCGGCTCCAATACGCAGCTTAAGTCCGCTAATAAGGCCACCGCTCCGATGTACATTTCCAACCCTTTCCGGTCAAAGAATATGAACATGAACAGTCTGACTGCTACTCATCCGTCGATTGCCGACCGTATCCGCGTGCTGCGGGCGATGGGCGGCGCTTCTTTTGCCGATTACGAGCAGGCCTACCGGAAAAGCCACGGTAATAAAGGCGTCATCCCTCAGACCGCAATGGCCATGGCCGGTACCGTCCCGTTAGCCCAGCCCAGCGGTTCCACCGAACCCATTGAGCCCGCTCAGGCAGTCGACCAGGCTCGCGATACCACCCAAATGCTCTGGCAGATGAATAAATATCACACTATCGATTGCCCGTGCGGTACCCGCCTGCGGATACCGCCGAATTATAGCAAGTCCGCCGTACAGTGCCCGCACTGCGGCCGCACCCATCAGTTAAAATAATTATTACGAGCCGTTTTAGAAGAATCCCTTATAAAGCGGAATAAAAATCGGGAAGGATATAACTTTACCGGTTCTTCCACCCTTGTCATGGAGAGTCTTTTCGGCCTTCTCTCCCTCGATGGGAGAGACAGCGAGAGGGTAAAATAAACCAATAGTAAGGAATTGAACATGCAAATTAAACTCAGTTTTTTCGGTGCCGCCCGTAATGTCACCGGCTCCCGTTATCTCCTGGAAGCCGGCGGCTCAAAAATACTGGTTGATTGCGGTATGCATCAGGAAAGGGATAACCGGGAACGGGACTGGCAGCCTTTCCCAATCCCTCCGGCGGAAATCGATGCCGTTCTCCTTACGCACGCTCACCTTGACCATACCGGTATGCTGCCCAAGCTGGTCAAAGAAGGATTCCGCGGCCGGGTATACTGTACCGATGCCACCGCCGATATCACCAAAGTAATCCTCCTCGATGCCGGTAAGTTACAGGAAGAAGACGCTGAATTTAAGAGGAAGCGCCACGAGCGTGAAGGCCGTAAAGGGAAATACCCGGAAATTCCCCTGTACACTCAAGAGGATGCCAAGGCCACCTTTCCCCTGTTCTCTCCCATTGCCTATGAGCAACCTGTGAAGCTTGGGGATAACATCGAGGCGGTCTTTTACGATGCCGGTCACGTGCTGGGTTCTGCCAATATAAAAGTCATTGTAGGCGGCAAGAAATCCCGGCGTTCTATTTTGTTCTCCGGCGATATCGGTACGCCGAACCGCCCCATCCTGTGCGACCCCGAAGAAGGAATGGATGCGGACTATGTTCTTGTCGAGTCTACTTATGGCGACCGTACTATCAATCTGACCGAGGATGTCGCCACAGAGCTTGCGGAGGTAATCAACGACACCGAACGGGCTGGCGGCAATATCGTAATTCCCAGCTTTGCTCTGGAACGGGCACAGGATATTCTTTATTATATCAACCAGCTCCAGATGGAGAGCCGCATTCCCCATTTAATGGTCTTTCTGGATAGCCCGATGGCCGTCTCGATAACCGAAATTTTCGAAAAACACGCCAACCTGTACGACCGGGAAATGACCGAACTGGTCAATAACCACCATTCCCCGTTCCGTTTACCCAACCTGAAACTAATCCGCACCGCGGAAGAATCCAAGACCATCAATCATATTAAGGGTACCGCGATAATTATCGCCGGTTCCGGGATGTGTAACGGCGGCCGCGTGAAACACCACCTTGTCGCCAACATCAGCCGGAAGCGCAGCACCATTCTCTTCGTTGGCTACCAGGCCGTTGGCACACTGGGCCGTTCTATAGTCGACGGGGCAAAGCGTGTCAGAATCCTGGGGCAATCCTACCCTGTCAAGGCGAAAATCGTCCAGATGAAGGGCTTCTCCGCCCATGCCGATAGAGAGCATCTGCTGGAATGGCTGACCGGATTTAAACGGGCGCCGCGCCGCGTCTTCGTCATCCACGGCGAGACTGAAGCCGCCCAATCCTTCGCCGAACTCGTGAGAGAAAAGACCGGCTGGAACGTTACCGTCCCGAACTTCCTCGAAAGTTTCACTCTGGACTAAAGGCGAAGTTGTCTTTCTGGAGGGGCCTATATACCCACAGGCGGCGAAGAATATGAGGTTGGGTGGTCTGTGAGTAGTAAAAATCCCCCTTAGGAAAAGCGGGTTACAAATACGTTCTAATTTTTTCTAGTTTGTCTTTTCTCCTAAATAACTGTTTAATGGAAATACGTCGTACCGGTAAATCGAGGAGAAAAAGATGGCTGACAGGATAGAGAAAATCAAGTTTCGCAATATGGAGTTCCCTAAACTGACGCGCGGTATCGCTAAAGACACGACGGAGCTAATCGGCAATACGCCGCTGGTAAAACTGAACCGGGTTACGGCGGGAGCAAAAGGCGAAGTTGCAGCTAAGCTGGAATCCTTTAATCCGGTCTCGAGTGCCAAAGACCGTATCGGCGTGGCGATGATTGCGGACGCCGAAAGCAAGGGGCTCATTAAGAAAAACACGGTCATCATCGAGCCGACCAGCGGGAATACGGGTATCGCCCTGGCTTCTGTCTGTGCCGCCCGCGGCTATAAATTGATTCTCACGATGCCGGACACGATGTCTATTGAGCGGCGGCAGCTCCTGGAGATATTCGGAGCCCGGCTCGTCCTGACACCGGGGGCGGAAGGCATGAACGGAGCTATTAAGAAAGCTGAACAGTTAGCAGCGGAGAACCCGGACTATTTTATGCCGAGGCAGTTTCAGAATCCGGCCAATCCCGAGATACACCGCCTGACTACCGCCGACGAAATCTGGCGGGATACCGGCGGAAAAGTTGATATCATTGTAGCGAGCGTGGGTACCGGCGGTACGATATCCGGTATCGCCGGGGTATTAAAAAAGAAGAAGCCGGGAGTTCAAGCTATCGCCGTCGAGCCGGCGAACTCGCCGGTACTCTCCGGCGGCAAACCGGGACCGCATAAAATCCAGGGCATCGGGGCAGGTTTTATACCGGATAACTATCTGGCAGATTTAATCGATGAAGTCATCAGCATAACCAGCGACGATGCCGGAAATATGGCCCGGCGTTTAGCGAAAGAAGAGGGCATTTTAGCCGGCATCTCCTCCGGAGCAGCCGCCTTTGCGGCGGTAAAAATAGCCGGACGCCCGGAAAGCAAGGGCAAATTAATCGTCGTTATCCTGCCGGACACCGGCGAAAGATACCTTTCCACGTGGCTGTTTCAGGGAACAGCGAATCCGTAGGGGGGATTTTCATATCGGTCGTTCTGAGCTTGTCGAAGAATCCGTATTTTCGTATGGGCGAGTTTGTGTTTTCCGGTAACACCTTGTTTAATGTAACTGCGACATAAAATACCGTTATGAGGTTTAAAAAATGCCGTCTCTCAACCGTTATAATTTAAGCAAGCTGAAGCTCCTGCGATTGCTGGAAGAGTTAAAAGCCGGCTCGGTGGTTACGGGCACGCTGTGTTTACCGGCTGGGGCTCCTGAACCGGAAACCGCGGCGATGCTGGAAAGCGAGCTTAACATGAAACCCGTACCTCCGGAACTGACGAACTCGCTGGCCGAATCGAAAACCGGGGGCATAGTTTTCTGGGGTTCCCATCACTGGTATCTGGTAATACCGCCGTTCCCGGTGGCCGAAGAAAGTTTTTCTAAGACATGTGAAATCGAGCCCCTGCACCGGCTATTGCATCAGGAATTAATGCTGGGGCTGGTAATGGTAAGGCTGGGGGAATACGGCATCGGCATATTCAAAGGTGAGAAACTGCTTACCAGCAAGGTGGGTACCGGCCTGGTGCATGCCCGCCACCGGCAGGGAGGGTCTTCAGCCCACCGCTTCGAGCGTCACCGCGAAAAACAGATGGAAACTTTTTTTACCAGGGTCTGCCAGCACGCCCGGGAGCAACTCGAGCGCTACGAGAGGCAACTGGACTTTATCCTTTACGGAGGCACCAGAGAAACCACCCGGGATTTCCGCAAACAATGCACCTATCTCTCCAAATTCGATAAAAAAACATCGGACAGGCTGCTCAATGTCAGAGACATCAATCAGGCGGGACTTACCGCAGGCATTCAGGAGGCCTGGTCAAGTCAGGTTATTCAATGGGACGGGAAATAGGGTAAATCCTCCTCACCCCATTTACCTCAAACCTCTTCACATCCCTAACCTTCAGCAGTCTTTCCGTGGTGTTATTTCCACGTTGCTATTTCAAGGCACAACGAATCCGTGTGATTGATATATCCTAACGATTATAATAAGTAATATGAAGAATTATAATAAAGGCTTTCAGGAATACTGGAATAAAAGATATGGCACCGAAGGCAAGATATGGGGTGAAAAGCCCACGATTAGCGCCCATCACGCCCTGGAAATTTTCCGAAAGGCAAATGCTAAGAGTATATTAGTGCCCGGCTCCGGCTACGGCAGGCATACCCTATTCTTTTCGCAGGCGGGCTTTAAAGTTACCGGAATCGATTTTTCACCGTTAGCCGTTAATATAGCCCGCCAATTGGATACGTTATCTGAATTCTATAACGGTTCCGTGTTGGATTTACCGCTCGAAAACAAGATATTCGATGCTATCTACTGCTTTAATGTACTGCATCTTTTCAACCATACCGAGCGGGCCTTATTTTTACAGAGCTGTGAAAAGAGTCTCCATAAGGACGGACTTATGTTTTTTACCGTCTTCTCCGATATAGAGGTGGAATTCGGTAAAAGTTATGAATTGGAGAAAAATACTTTTGAAAGCCAGCCCAGTAAACCGGTTCATTATTTTACGGAAGATGATTTAAGACAGCATTTTACTAATTATATTATCCGGGAAATAGGGATAGTAGAAGAGCCTGAAGACCATGGCGGAAAGCCTCATACGCATATCCTGCGTTATATTTGTGCGGGACTAAGAAAATAATTTTAAAAGATAATAACCCGGGTACTAATAGCTTCGGCGATTTTTCCCCCGAAATAGCCGCCGACACCTCTGGTACCGTAAATACAGACCTGCTTAACAGCCTTAGAATAGTCGTTCATCTTACATTACCCCAGTACCTCGAACCCTTTCGCATCCCTAACCTTGAGCAATCTTTCTTTAGCTATTTTGACAGCCACTCCGCTGGAGTCGCAACCGAGCCAGCGGCGGCCCAGCTTTTCGGCTACCACTAAAGTGGTGCCGGAGCCGCAGAAGAAGTCGGCTACCAGGTCGCCGGGATTAGAGGAGGCTTTAATAATTCTCTCCAGCAATTTCTCGGGCTTTTGAGTAGGGAAGCCGGTCAGTTCCCGGCTGGCGCGGGGCGGAATAAGGTCGGTCCAGATAGACTGCACGGGCTTGCCGGGAAGTTCATCCAGATACTTTTTAACGAAAGGGTAGCCGCTGCCGGTATAAACGATACGGTTTTCCGCGAGCCATTTATCGATTTGGGACTGCGTGACCGACCAATGCCTGTCGCGGGGCGGTTTTACGGGGCCTTTGCCGAAATTACGAGTATGGTCCTGATAGCCCTTGCCGGCAGGGTTATTGAGGCGGAACCAGAGGCCATCAGCATCCTGCTTAAAATAGCGTTTCAAATGGGCTTCGTCATAATCAGCGAACGGTTTATTCCAGATACGGCCGGCTGATTTCTGGTAGAAAAGAATGATGTCATAGTTGCGTCCGAAAGCTAGTGGGTCGTTATGGGCGCCGGTACGTTGCCAGATGATTTGATTAACCAGGTTATCCCGCCCGAAAAGCTCGTCCATAATGATTTTGATGTAGTGGCTGGTGTGGTAGTCCAGATGGACGTAAATACTGCCGTCGGCGGTCAGCAGGTCTTTCATCAGGGATAACCTCTCCTGCATCATTTGCAGATAGGTGTTTAAATTATTGCCCCACTTATCGGTATAGGCTTTTCGGGCATCGATACCGTCACCGGCTTCGATATGGCGGTCACTGCCGATTCCGAAAGGCGGGTCGATATAAATAAGCTTAACCCTGCCGGCAAATTCTGTCTGTAACAAACCGGCTATTACATTTTTGTTATCGCCGAGGTAGAGCCGGTTTCGCTCCGCATTGTCCATTACCCCGATAGTTTCCACGACTTTAAACCCCGGAGGGGTATAATCGTTCGGTGCCGACTTTCCCGGCCAATTTAGCTGGATATCCAGAGTATCGTGGTTCTTTCTCTTCATAACCTATAACCCAAAAAGATGCGGTATAAACCTGAAGCCCCAGTAGCTAAGCATTAACAGCAGAATAAACTTGGCTGATTTACCAATCCAGCCGGCAATCATAAATTTCCACAAAGGCATACGCAGGGCACCGGCAGCCAGACCGGCGACATCGAAAGGCACCAGCGGAATGAAAGCAAAAAGCATAATCGCCCAGACGCCCCGTCTTTTCATCCAGGACTCTGCTTTAAGATAGGCTTTGTTCGCCCGCAGCATACTGCGTCCGCTGCGCCCGGCGGCGTAACCGCTAAGTTCGCCGATAATCCCTCCTGTCGAAGCGGCCAGAGCGATGAATATGGGATTATACACAGAAGCGAATGGTATCAGAATCAAGAAACCGGGGAAAGGTAAAACTATAGTCAGACTGCCAATGAGACTAATGAAAAAAGCCCCTATATAGACAAAAATATCCCCGCGGTTAGTGTACTCATTCAACCTGGTTGTTAATGTATCACGGAACAGGTATAAAACCACGCTGAGAGCGATTACGGCTAAAATGACGATAAGGGCAAGGAAATTTTTCTTCAGCCAATTCATATTTTCAGCTATAAATATTCAGCTTTCGGCAATCAATCCAACATAAAATAACCTGGCGTTATTGAGAGCTGCCGGTTTTCGCCGCTTGTTAAGCTTAACACAAGTTTGCTATACTTTTAAATGTT
>JAFGLR010000161.1 GCA_016927955.1 Dehalococcoidales bacterium | reverse complement strand
GCATCCCGACGAATGCTGGTACTGCGGCTGTTGTGTGAACGATTGTCCCCGGCCCGGAGCTATCACCTTCAACTGGCCGGTGCAGCAGCGGGGTTACTGGAAAGATAAAGCTACGGGTAAAGTATTAAGAGATAGTCAATAACTCTTAGATTATGGTATCGTCCGGTGCCTGAGTAAGTCTATCGGTATCTCAGATTACACAATTGTCAATTTTATTAGGTCGCAAAACGCTATTTTTTGACATATCGAAACAATATTTGGTCCATAAGGAATAAAACAAATAGGTAATGGCAATTTATCAAATGTTAAAGTACAGTACTTAAGTGTAAGATTATTGCACAGGAGCTATATATGAAAAACATACTTCATAAGACTGGAGACTCTGGTTCGAATCCAGAATCGCCCACCATCGTGTACGATACACAGAACCGGTATTTTCTCTTCAACCAGTCCTTTCTGAAGCAAAGGCATAGTATAAGTAACTAAAACATAGTCACCGGTTACCTTAATCTCTTTAATAATATTCCGAACGAAAGATTTCTTTTCAACCAGAGACGTTTCTGTTAGTAAGTTCCTAAGGTCTTTAACACAGGATGTAACTGTAGCTTCATCCGCCAACTCCAGTTTTCTCGCGGAAAGATCCTGCTCAATTTGCTGTTTCGCAAGTTGAAGAATAGCTTTGTCTTTTCCCAGAGACCTAATTTACGCCAGATGTGCATAAAGGTGGTCTTAATATCCCGGTCTGCAAGTACTAGTTTCGCCCCGGTTTCCTCGGCGCTTTTTATGCCCTGGAGCATCTCCTGCCCTAGGACAGTGCCTAACTGTCGGGCAATCTTCTTCTGAAAAGAACCTAAGACCAGGTTTGCTAAAAGAAATCCGGTTCTCTTCGTCTTGATGATATGAACAACATCAGTTTGTTCCCATGCTTTCGGATTCTGTAAGTTCTGGTACCGGTTTTCATCGAGCTCAATACAAATACTATCAGGTTTTTCTTCATCGATAGTTCTTTTTACAAGCTCGGCGCTTTCCTTTGAAACATGAGCGGTCCCTATCAGAACAATCTCTTTATCCTTGTATACTAACCTGATGACGTTGTTTTCCGTTCCGGGTGTATTTTCTATTAAATCTCACTTTGTGGAAAGCGGGCTTACTGACCCTTTATCTATAATATCCCGAGGGAACTTATCTTAGTGTCCGGTCAGGATGATAACTCTCTGTTATTTGTGATTCTAACATAAAAAATTATTATCGCCAGAATTCTTTCTGTTGCGGCGGGGGTAGTGGGAATTATTATACCGATTTCTTTTGTGGAGGCAAATTTAGTCCGTCAAGGATTAGAATGAGAGAGGCTGCTCTGACCGGTGCTAATATTTTAGCGGTAGCTTGCCCATCGTGCTCAGTAATGTTGAGTGAAGCGATATAAGGTGAGGGTATCGAAGAGATGCTGACCATTAAGGATATTTCGGAAATCGTATTAGACTCTCTCTCGCACTCCTAATTTTTAATAATTAGAACTAACTCAATTCAATTCGCTAAATTATTCCTGATAATTTGGTAATCCCCCATGATATTTTGACATTATAATCACGGCTATGCATTATTGTTAGCATACCTTTCTGAAAGTAATTTTCTTAATTCACTGGAATAATAACCTTCAATCGTAATTTATTAGCCAGATGCTAATTTTCCTAATATATAAATATTTTTCTTATCTAAATAAGTAAAAAGTGAAGGGTCCAATCTTGATTTATGATATTTAAGGGCACCTGTGAATAGCTTTATAAGATATTTATGAAGTGCAGCTTTTTCATCACTTGAGAGGGTGTTTAATATTTGTGAACATATTGATTCATCTCGTGTACTCGATGCGAATATTTGGCGGCCTTTTTCAGTTATAGCTATCTTTACCCTTTTTCTATAAGTTTCATCCTTTGTCTTAATTATTAAGCCCCTTTTTTCCATCCGTGATGAAAGTTCTGATATTGTGTGTACCTCACGAACTAAATACTTTGCTATGTCTGTAATAGTAGCCTGTTTACCGGAATTTAATTGTATCGCTTGAATTACAAATAGAACCCCTATTTCGGCACTGGAGATATCATAATTAGCTGTCTCTTCCTCTCTTATACCTGCCAATACATGGTATAACCGGAATAATAATCCTAAAAATAAGTGAACTTCGCTGTATGATTCTAATGAATTTACCATAATAATCCCCAATCATATCTATTATATCAATAAATTAACATATATACTGTTCTTTTTACCTGATAGACTGCCAAACTACGTAACTTTATTATGAGGAAGAGTAGAGTCACTATATAAGGTATAAGATTACGTTAAAAAGAAACTCCAAACCGATCTACTCCAATTTTAATTATAAAAGAAAATTTAGAGGGCTATTATTGAATTAAATAAATATTTTTATCATTTAACCCCCTTGACAACATAATAATATTAATGGTATAAAACATTACAAATCGGATACGATTCGTAAACGATTTTATCAGAATAGGACTTCAATGTCCAGAATTAATATGTAATTAAGCCTAATATTCTCGGTGCAAAAATGATAAGTTATTTTTTGCTGCCATAACAGCCATGAAAGGAGGATTACCGGGCTTTATTTATATAAGAAATGAATAATATCAGCTTGGAATCTTAACGAAAGAAGGAGGAATATACCATGAAAAAGTTTATTATTATCTTGGTGGCGGTGGCAGTGATAGGTGCCTTAATCTTTAGTGGCTGCACTAAGGCAACTACCACGACAACACAGGGACAGACTTCTACAACTACAAAGACAACATCTACAACGTTAGAAGCTCCCCACAAAGTATTGAAGATTGGCAGTGTAATCGGGTTGAATAGCCCTGCGGGGATAGAAACAAAGAAATGGCTCGACCTCTTCGCTAAGCTTATAAATGAGCAGGGTGGCTGGAAGATTGGCGCTGATACGTATGATGTTGACATGATAATCTATGATAGTCAAAGTGACCCCTCTAAGGGTAAGAGCTATCTGGAAAAACTGGTTCTCCAGGACGGTGTTAAGTTCATCATAGGCGGTCTGGGCCCGACGGGTAACCCGGCGACGGATGCCGAAGTCACCGAGCCGAACAAGGTAATAGTTTTAGGCCTTGACCTTGTCGGTAATAGTGCCGACCCCAACCTTCAGTATTATTACACACCTGATGGTATGTTCTTTTGCAGTGGATATGTATACGTTATTTGTAATGACATGCAGGCTAAAGGCATGAAGACTTATGCCTCCCTAAAGTCTGATGACATGGGCGGCCATTTTATGGATGGAGTTATTAATAAGGCCTGGGCTGTGGCTGCCCCGAATGTACAGTACACAGAGACTGTTTTCTATGCAGCAGATACGTCTGACTTCGGTCCTGTAGCGACCAAGCTAATGAGTCTGGATCCTGACGTTATAGATTGCACCTATACCGGTGCTGGTGCCGCTCTCTACAATGCCCTGTATGACGCCGGTTACAAAGGCATCATCCTTCCCTCTCTTGACCCTACCATATTTGAACCTATCCGCACCCACTGCGGTAACGCGTTCATGGAAGGATGGGAAACCATCACGACAGACCCCAAAGATTACCCGAATCAGCCCCAGGAGATACTGGACTTAATAGACGCCTATATAGCTGAATATGGCGAATGGCAAAGTCTTGGCTGCACATGGTCAGCTCCCTGGTTCTTTTTAAAAGATGCCATTGATAACACTCAGAGCGTTGACGTTGAGGTCATTAAGGCCTATCTTGACAACGCCCCACACCCGATTGTCCTTATGAGTGGTTCCGGCCAGTTCTTCGCCAGGCCGGAAGCGGGTAACTATAGAACTATATCTGGTTCAGCCACCATATATACGGCAATCATGAGAGACGGCAAATTGGTACCCGATAAGCTGGTTACTTCCAAAGACAATTATCTGTCTGCCATCATGGGTGCCGATTTGGTAGAAGTCTATAAGGCATACTGGGAGGAATACGGTTATCCCACCTTCCCGGCTGGTGAAATAAGCATTTTCAAATTCTCAGATTTGGGAATAATAGGGCAAGATTAGCCCAAATAATAGGCAAGCAGTCCGCTCATTTATATAGCGTACTGCTTGCCTATTAGCTATAACGGGTGACGCTTGTACCAATTAACCGGTTCTCAATTAATAAATCAAGTTAGTAACACTCTTTATATTAAAACAATCTCAATATTATTATTAAGCACTTTAAAATGGAGGAAAACGAATGAGTGCAGGAATAAATTTGCCCCTGGACGGCAGGGTAGCTATTGTAACCGGTGCTGCCGGTATAAGAGGGATGGGGAGAGCAATTGCTTTGGCTTTGGCCAATGCCGGGGCCGATGTTGCCGTTTGTGATTTGTACGCTGATAAAGTAGGAAATTTCGACTTAGAGGGCACAGCAAACGAAATTCGAAAACTGGGACGGCGTTCTATAGCGGTCCAGACTGATGTTACCAAAGAAAGTGATGTGACCAATCTTGTGGAGAAAGTAGTGAAGGAGTTTGGCAGGATTGATATTCTGGTAAATAATGCCGGAGTTATGATTGCCGCACCTCTTCTTGAGCTTACCACTGAAACCTGGGATAAGGTAATTGATATTAACCTTAAGGGATATTTCCTTTGCTGTCGGGAAGTTGCCAAGGTGATGGTAAAACAGAAAAGCGGCAGCATAGTTAATATTGCCTCGACATCCGGTTATAGAGGTGCCCCACCCCAGATTCCCTATGGGGTATCGAAGGCAGGCGTCATTCAACTTACAAGAGGTGTCGCCCAGGAGTTGGTTCCGTACGGTATCCGGGTTAATGGTATCGCTCCCGGTTTCATTTCTACGGACCTTGGCACTCACGGCGGTTCCAAGACCCCTGAAATGGAAAAGGCAATGCACGAGGCTATGGAAAATATGATACGCGGCATACCGATAGGCAGAGCGGGCGAGGCCATCGATGTTGCCGATGTTGCCCTGTTCCTGTGTTCAGATTCGTCCCGTTATATGATAGGACAGATGTTAGTAGTCGACGGAGGCCAGCTGCTAGGGCAGCATCGTAAACCGAACATTGAATAAACTTCCCATCACTTTACGGTCAGGGTATTAAGAAAGGTATCAATAGACACGGTATTATAACAGTTTATCATGAGGCAGAGCTGTCTGAGGTAACCGAAGTATAGATGGAATCTAATACAAACGATAAATTAAGGAGAATATTTTATGGAGTTTAAAGATAAAGTAGCTGTTATCACAGGTGGTGCCAGCGGTATTGGAAGGTCAGTTGCCATGGCTTTGGCGAAGGAGGGGGCAGACATAGTAATCGCTGATATGAATGACTCTCGTCTGGAAGAAGCTCGCCAGCAGATACAAGATACTGGGCGGCGTGTTCTTACCGTACACTGCGACGTATCTAATTATGCCGACGTAGAGAAATTGGCTGCCCAAACTATTGCGACTATGGGTAAAGCTGATATTCTCATGAATAATGCCGGAGTAGTAGTGCGTGGTTGGTTAGAGAATCTGAGCATGGCTGATTGGGAATGGGCTATAGGCATCAATCTTCTGGGAGTAATCCGAGGTGTTCAAGCTTTCCTGCCTTATATGCTTAAACAAGGAAGTGGGTATATTATTAACACCGCATCAGGTGCCGGTTTTTTAATCACTGACCCTAAAAATATTTCTTACTCTACATGTAAATTCGGCGTAGTGGGTTTATCAGAAGGTCTCTTTGCCTACCTGCGGCCTAAAGGAATAATGGTTTCAGTGCTCTGTCCTGCCGAGGTGCGTACAAATCTAATTTCCAACAGTCGTTACGTGGGGACTGAAGACGAAATTAAAGAAATGAGACAGATGGGGAAGATGGCGTACGAAATACCTCGCGAGGGTCTCATGGAGCCCGACGAATTGGCACAAAAAGTTATCGAGGCTATGAAACAGAAGAGATTTATTATCAGTACCCACGAGCAACTCAAAGATATTTTAATGAATCAAGGACTGGATATACAAAAATTAGAGAAGCACTTCCAAGATACATATAAATAGTCAGAGCTCAGTACAATCACTAAATTATTGTTAGGTGAATCTGGTTAACTTACAGTGCGAATATATTTTAGAACGGATTTAAGTTTAAAAAAATAAAAACTAAGGAGGACATTATGGTTGATATTAATACTATTTACAAGGACTTACCACATCGTATGAGGGTCGGCGATAATGAGGCAAGGAATAAGATGGTAGAATTCGGGCTTGATCTTAGCGGCCTGCCAAAATGGAGGATTCCGGAAAAGGTTTGCGTTACGGCACAACCGGTCGGAATGCCGGTAATGCGTAGGCAAAACCCGAACCAGCCATATACAACGGCAGAAATATTAAGATCTTGCCTGGAATGTATTCACGCCGGAGCAACCAGTTTACATATTCACGTAAGGACCGAGGATGGCAAACCCGTTGAAGATGCCCAGACACGGATTAAGATGATGCATCAAATTGTCGATCCGATAAGGGAAATGTACGGCTATAGCGTCATGATAGATGGTTCGGAATGTACTCTGGAAAGTTTCGAGGAAGAAAAAGTATTAATTGATGCTGATTTATCAGAAATTGTTCCGGTAAACATGGGACACATGACTCCGGATAGACTCGCCCAGGCAGAAGCGTATTATATTGAAAGTAAAGGTGTCAAACCCGGAATTGCTGTACATGGCTTGGAAGATATAGAGCAGGCTAAGAAATGCCTGATTGATACCAATATCATTCGCAAACCAATTTATTGGGGTATTCTGCCATGCGTATTCGGCGGCGTTCCTCTGGATGACCCGATAGCTATGGCGGAATATATGGCCAAGGTAGTCAAAAGAATTGAGGAAATCGAGCCTGATTATTTCATCTCGGTGCCGACCCCGGGGCGTGCTTCGACATACTTGGCAACAATGGGTATTTTAATGGGTTTAGGAATTAGAGTAGGTATGGAAGACACCTATTATAAATGGCCGCATAAAGACGATATCATTGACAACTGTGGCAAAATGGTGGCTGACGTCATAGGTATCGCCAAAGCTTTAGGCCGGCAAGTAGCCACAGCTGATGAGAGTCGCATATTCCTAGGGTTGCCCCCTAAGATGAAAAAGGAATAGTTAATCAGTTAAGTTTTACAGCAGCAAAATAAGCATATCAAACTAAGAGACCTAGCTAAGTTGCTCCGTCTTAAAGAGAGGATTTTCTTATGATGGAACCCGCTTAGCTAGTTCCTTAGAATAAATAGTTTCTTTTGCGTAATAACAAAGCAAAATCCAAGCTCAATACAAGAATGAATCATGGAATCAAAGATGACCACAGAAGTTACTGCCAGAGTGCCATATAAGCTTATCAAGGAGGCCTAAATGCCAAAAACAATAGTAACGGCCGCCGTAACAGGTTCGGTTCATACTCCATCGATGTCTCCCTATCTTCCGGTTACCCCGGAGCAGATTGCCGATGAAGCGATTAGAGTCTGCGAGGCGGGGGGAGCAGTGGCGCACATTCACGTCCGCAATCCGGATAACGGACGTCCTATCCCGGACAATGACCTTTTTAGGGATGTAGCATCGCGGGTAAAAAGTAAGTGCGATATTATTCTTTGTTTTACTACCGGTGGAGGACCTGACCAGTCCGTAGCCGACCGTGCCAAGGTTGTTAATGCATTGAAACCCGAGTTAGCATCCTGTAATGCCGGCTCGTTAAATTTCAGTTTTTTCTCACTTGCAGAGACGGTGAAAGAATTTAAATACGATTGGGAGAAAGACTATATTCTGGCTACAGAGAACAATGTTTTCGCCAACACCTTTAAAACTCTAAAGGAGTATAACGCAATATTTGCCGTAAACAACACTAAACCCGAGTTTGAGGTTTATGACGCTGGTATGCTTTACAATATTGCTTACCTGTTAAAAAAGGGGTATGTAAAGAAACCCCT
>JAFGLR010000160.1 GCA_016927955.1 Dehalococcoidales bacterium | reverse complement strand
ATGGGAGTGGCTGGAAAGTAACAATCTCGCAATGACAAAATAAATGTTAGATGATATTTAGTAAATAGTAAACAAAAAAATAGGGTGGACTGTGCCTGAGGATTTGTTTGACCGCCGTTTGAAAAAGGATATGGAGAAGGAAGCTCCGCTGGCTGCCCGGATGCGCCCGCGCACCTTCGAGGAATTTGTCGGGCAGGAGCATATCGTAGGTAAAGGACACGCCCTGCGCCAGCTTATCGATAGCGGCCAGTTGCCCTCGTTTATCCTCTGGGGACCGCCGGGCAGCGGCAAGACTACCCTGGCTAACATCATCGCTAATATTACATCCTCTCATTTCAGCTCGGTCAGCGCGGTCAGTGCCGGGGTCGCCGACCTCCGCCGGGTAGTCGAGGAAGCCCGTGAACGGCGTAAATTGCAGCAGCAAAAGACCATCCTGTTCATCGATGAAATCCACCGCTTCAACAAAGCCCAGCAGGACGCCATTCTGCCTTTTGTGGAAGACGGTACGGTTATATTTATCGGCGCGACTACGGAGAACCCCTCATTCGAGGTTATTTCGCCCTTACTTTCCCGGAGCCGGGTCTTCGTGCTTAAGCCTTTGACCGAAGAACAAATCCACGCAATTATTCAACGGGCGCTGACGGATAAAGAACGAGGTATCGGCAGTTTTAACGGCGAACTATCCGCAGATGCTTTGAAATACCTTGTCTCTATGTCCAATAGTGATGCCCGTATCGCTTTGAATATCCTGGAAATGGCTGTGCTGGCGACGCCCCTAGATAAAGACGGTAAACGCCCGGTCACGCTGTCAGGCGTCGAGGATGTCCTGCAGCACCGGACTTTAAAATACGACCAGTCCGGCGAGCAGCATTATGATATTATTTCCGCCCTCCACAAATCGCTGCGCGGTTCCGACCCGGACGCCGCTCTTTACTGGCTGGCCCGGATGCTGGAAGCCGGGGAAGACCCGCTGTTTCTCGCCCGCCGCCTCGTCCGCGCCGCTTCCGAGGATATCGGTATGGCCGACCCCCAGGCACTGGTGGTGGCGATGGCCGCTCAGCAGGCCATCCACTTTCTCGGGATGCCGGAAGGGAATTTAGCTTTAGCCGAGGCGGTCGTTTATCTGGCCACAGCGCCCAAGAGTAACTCGCTTTATACGGCTTATTTGGCCGTGCAAAAAGAGATTAAATACGGTGAAAATCCGCCGGTGCCGCTGTATTTACGCAATCCCGAGACCACATTGATGAAAAATCTCGGTTACGGTAAGGATTACAAGTATCCGCACAGCTACCCCGGTCATTTTGTCCGGGAGGTCTATCTGCCGGAACCCCTCAGGGGGAAGACGTTTTATCATCCCGGCAATTTAGGCTACGAAAAACAAATCGCCGAGCGATTACGTATCTGGTGGCCGGAAAGAGCAGGTAAGAATGACCGAAAACCCGGTTAAATTCCCCTGCGGTGACATTACCCTCGAAGGCATATTCCACCTGCCGGACGACAAAAGCCCGTTCCCAGTTGTCATAATGTGCCATCCGCACCCGCTCTACGGCGGCGATATGTATCATCCCATAGTCTATGATGTTTGTGAGGAGCTGGCAAGAAATAGCATTGCTGCTTTAAGATATAATTTTCGCGGGGTGGAGGGTAGCGGTGGTACATACGGTGAAGGTATTACTGAACAAGAAGATGTGAGAGCGGCAATAGCCTTTGCATTATCTCAACCAAATATTGATAAAAACCGTTTGGGTCTAGCCGGTTATTCATTTGGAGCCAGTACAATCGTGCCGGTAGCAGTAAATGACACGCGGGTTAATCTGCTGGCGTTAATCTCGCCGGTCTTCGAGCCGGCCTTATGGAACATCCTGAGTCAGTATCAGAAGCCGAAAATTATAGTTGCCGGCGAGGACGACCAATACGCTCCCTCTTCATATCTCGAAAAAATGATTAAAAAGCTGCCGCAACCGTTACAGTATCACATCATCAAAAACGCCGACCATTTCTGGGACGGTTACGAAACGGAAGTCGCCCGTAAAGTAAGCGATTTCTTCGTTAAGGGATTTAAAGTTTAGTTCTTTTTTCGATGATGTATCATATAGTGGATTATATAAATCGCCAATCTCGACATATCCGGTAATTATTATTAGTATTCCCGACCACCGCCGAAAAAATCTACGGTCATCAAATCTGGTGAGTTAGGATTATAAGTCCCATATAGAAGTATTCCAGCTAGCATAACAAAGAACAGGCAAATCAGAATACCCCGCCAATGGAGAATAATATAATCTAATACTTTACCCATAACTTAATTATATAGTAGTCTGTCAAGCCATATGCCTTTACCCTTCCAATTTGACAAAAATCCCCTAACAGTGTAAAATTCGCATATTTATATGAAAAGGGTAATATTATTACCTATAATCTTAATAATAGTAATATTAATGCCGTTTGTCCCTGTAAGGCCTTCCTGTGCGGCTGATAACGCGCTGAACTGGCGGAAGGTCGGCCTGCCGTCTGAAGGCCAGGCCGGCGGCTGGGTGCTGGCCAAAGGGGCGAACATACAATGCCTGACCCAGTCCGCCGACGGTATGCTTTACTGTTATGCCGCTCCCGCCGGTACCGCTTACACCCTCTTCAAGTCCGTTGATGATGGACATTCCTGGTCTTTTACGGGCGGGGTCGCCGATGTTATTGTCGATATCGTTTCCCCGCCGGACAATGCCAATGTCGTCTATTATGCCACCGCTTCCGGCGTTTATAAATCGAATGACGGGGCGGCGACTTTTTTACCGCTGCCCGTTTCACCCGGCGGTGCGGGAATGAATAATATCAGCATCACTTCTTTTGATGTTGTACGTACCGGCAGCTATTATACCGTGGCTGTGGCGACCCGCGATACCGATGCCGGTGAGTTCGGCGGCGTGTATTTTTACGATGAAGCAAAACCAGCTTCCGGCTGGCAAAATACTGCCATCGGTAACGTTGACGTCTACAAAATAGCCTTTACCCCGGTATTGCTTACCGGAGAACCTTGTCTAGTAGCCGTGTGCCATACGGAATCCGGCACCAGAGTATCAACGCGCCTCGGTTTAGAAGACGCCTGGGGACACGTTGTCAGTGATGCTATTATACCGGTGAGCAGTCTGGTTTCGGCCGATATCGCTTTCCCCGAAAATTTTGCGATAAATCCGGATGATTTTACGGTCTATCTGGCACTGAATTCGGGCACCAATACCGGCGATGCCTATATTTTTTACGGAGGTTTTGCCCCAACAGCCACCTTATGCGTTGATTTGAATATCGGCAAGTATTATGGGATAAACGAGACGGATGTGGCTTCTATCGCCGTCTCCGGTAATTCCCATACCGGTAAATTGCTGGCCGGTCTGGCAGGCAGCGGTCAGGTGTACAGCTGTGGTGACGGCGGGGCGGGTTGGTGGACACGGAGTGAAAAGCCGCCGACAGGCAGTTACCATACGGAAGTGATGTTTGCGGCCGATGTTGCCCGGAGCGGCCGGGCTTATGCCGTAACCTGCGGCACGGAGAGTGCTTTCTCGGTAACTAATGACGCCGGGTTAAACTGGAACCAGATTAGTCTAATTAATACCGGCCTCACTACGATAATCGATATCTTGCCGTCACCGGATTATGCAGCGGATAATGCCCTTTTCGTACTCACTTTCGGGGTGAAGCATAGTCTCTGGCGGAGTACGGACGGCGGCGTACAGTGGGAGCGTATCTTCAGCAGTGCCTTACCTGACATCAACGGTATCGACTTGGTGCGGATTTCGCCGCAGTTCGGTACAGATACCGGAGTCATCTTTGTTACCGGCACTTATAAAGGCGACCCGGTCTTATGGCAGTCGGTAGATAAAGGGCAGACTTTTAACAGGCCGCGGGTATGCTTCGATGTCGAGAGGCTGGACTATTTTACCGTTATACAATGTGCGGTTATCGATAATGACAGTCTGATTATGGGCTGTTATAACGGCACGAACAGCCTGATTTATCGCACGGATAATGCCGGAGAGAAATATTCTACCGGGGCAATTGTAGGTACCGGAGTGTTGCACAGTATCGCAGTATCGCCGGATTATGCTGAAGATACCACGGTTTTAATAGGTAGCCGGGCCGGGTGGGTATATTATTCCACGGACGGAGGTGTTTCTTTCGCGCCTTTGCCGGGTGATGCCGCGGCCGCCCCGTTGAGCGGCAATATCACCGTAGCTTTCGACCCGGCTTTTAAGAAAAACCGGACGGTTTATGCCGCAAGCGATATGGCCGGAAAAGGCATCTGGCGTTTCATCATCGGGGAAAGCGCCGGCTGGGAAAATACCGATGGCACCTTACCGTCAGGTAGCCTTATCAGTTCCGTCTGCGTTTCCGCCGGCGGCATCCTGTATGCCGCAAATTCCAAAACCGGCGGCGGGATGGAACGCTGTCTCAACCCATCACTGTCGGAACCCGATTTCGAAACAGTCATAAGGGGTTTGGAAACGACTGCCCGGCTGCATAGCCTGCGGCTGTCCGGGAATAAGCTATGGGCTATCGATAGTGCCAATACACACCTGCTTACTTATTGGGATACCTTAAGCACACGGATTACTCTGGCCGAGCCTCTCGATGAAGTCGGTAGTATTGAGGTTAAAAATACCGGTTTGAGCTGGGAAGCTATCGCCGGAGTTACCGGTTACGAATGGCAGGTAGATACCGATGACGGTTTCGGCAACCTCGCCGAGGGCTTCTCCGGTACCACGAGTTCGGCTTCGGTGCAT
>JAFGLR010000159.1 GCA_016927955.1 Dehalococcoidales bacterium | reverse complement strand
TTTTTAACCTGAGAATTTACCAGCACGTTAATATTTGGATGAAATAGTCCCTTTCTGAGGCAATAGGCGGTACCGTTACGGTCATCCAAAATCGGTAAGCTCTGGCACATACCGCAATGGTCGTTCGGAAACCATTTATCGAGACGGAAAAGTGTTCCTCCGATATAGGGACTCCTCTCGCATAAAATGACTTCTTTACCTGCTTCTGCCAATTTTAAAGCAGCATTGATTCCGGCGATACCGGCACCAATTACGAGTGTTTTATTTGACGAAATATTTTTCACTTCTATAATACAAATTACGCCCTATTTCTTTTAATGTCAATATTGACATCTATGTTGTTGTCAATTATGATAATATTATAATATAATAAATAGGAAATAATATCAAGAGGGTTTCGTGGAGAAGACAATCCTAAAAAATCAAAGCAAACTTTCTAAGGTAAACGACCCGTTCGTTATTCTTCCTTTTCTACTTAAACAGACTAGCGATACTATCATGAATGCCATTGAGCTTGAGTTAAAACGTCATAATGTAAACATTCCTCAAGCGGTTATCCTCTATTTCCTTGCCCGGGAAGAGCGCCCCGTGACAATCCTTGAAATTTCTCGTTTTTCCGTGAGGGAGTTGAACTCGGTCTCTTTTATTATTAATAAAATGGAAAAAGAAGGTTTGGTTTCGAAAGTCAGCCAGCCAGGTAAGCGTAAAACGTACGTTACATTGAGCAGTAAAGGGGCAGACTTATTTTATAATCATATTACCGAAAATGCCCAGTATCTGATATTTAGTGTTCTGACTCAAGCCGAAAGGGAGGAGTTCGAAATAAACTTAAGAAAACTGCTTCACAAAGCAAGAAATGCTATGGGTATGGACTTTAAGCCGTCCTTTTTACCATGATTCAAAAAAATAAAATAATATTGAAAGAGGGGCTGCAATATGGATTTTGAGCTAAGTAAAGAGCAATTAGACATTCAACAAGCGGTTCGCGAGTTCGTAAATACTGAACTCACCAAAGACTATCTGCTTGAGATAGAGCGACATCACAAATTCCCCTGGGAGGTCTGGAAGAAAGCCTGCGAGCTGGGATTTGTCGCTATTAACTTCCCCGAAGAGTACGGCGGCGGCGGCTACGGAGAGCTGGAAAAAGTACTGGTTATCGAAGAATTTTGCCGCCAAGGGGCCGGCGCAGGTACTGCCATTACTACCGCTAATTTCGGTAGCAAGATTATTCTAAATCGCGGCACAAAAGCTCAAAAGGAGAAATACCTCCCGCTGATGTGTAAGGGCGAAGCTACTACGTTCGGAGCTTTCACCGAACCGGATAGAGGGAGCGACCTCACAACCTCACCCTTGACCACCAATGCCGTAAAACAAGGCAATGACTATATTATTAACGGTGCGAAGACTTTTATTACAAGTGCCAGTATTGCTAAGTTCGGCATTGTACTCTGTCAGACGGACCCCAAGGTAACACCGCCATATAAGGGACACAGCATTATCATCATTGATTGCCCCGCACCCGGTTTCGAAACTTCCGATTGGGAAAAGATGGGTATGAACTCTTTCCCATCATGTCAGGTATCTTTCAATGACTTAAAGGTAAGTGGAGAAAACCTTATCGGAGAAGAAAATAAGGGTTTTTATTATGCTATGGAGTTCCTTAACGAAGTAAGAGTAGATACAGCGGCTGGTGCTGTTGGAATAGCACAGGGTGCTCTTGATAGGGCAGTCGATTATGCTAAGAACAGGGAAGCTTTCGGACATAAAATAGGTACGTATCAGGCAATTTCCCACAAACTGGCGGAAATGGCTACTAAGGTAGAGACCTCTCGGTTGGTAGTTTATAAAGCCGCCTGGGGTATCGACCATAATAAAATCGACCCCAAGATATGTTCCATTGCTAAATGGTACGCCGGCAGAGCAGCCGTCGAAGTAGCTGATGAGGCTATCGAAATTATGGGCGGCCATGGTTATATGCTGGAAAATGATGTAGAGCGCTTCTATAGAGATGCAAAGAGCACAGAATTGGTCGAAGGTACTAAAGAAATCCATAAAAATGCCATCGCCGGAGCTCTACTCGGCAAGTTAAGTTAAAATCA
This sequence comes from Dehalococcoidales bacterium, assembly GCA_016927955.1. Lineage (GTDB taxonomy): Bacteria > Chloroflexota > Dehalococcoidia > Dehalococcoidales > JAFGLR01 > JAFGLR01. The sequence continues at coordinate 3,647 of JAFGLR010000159.1, read as the reverse complement.
GGAGGAGCATTTGGATATTATTGTTCTCGTAAAAAGGGTTCCCGATACCAGCGAAGCAGATATCGTTTTTAGCCCCGACAGCCGGAGCATCGTAGAGAAAGACCTTGTCTTCGATATCAATGAGAGCGACAAATATGCTGTTGAAGCCGCCGTCCAGTTGAAAGAAAAACTCGGGGGTACGGTCACGGCTATTACTATGGGTGAGACTAGTGCCGAAGACGTGCTACGACGCTGCCTAGCAACCGGAATCGACCGGGCTATCAGGTTGACCGACCCGGCTTTTACCGGCTCCGACGCCGCAGCAACCGCTCGGGCACTAGCCGGTGTTATAAAAAGTATGCAATATGATATGGTACTAACCGGAGTCCAGGCTAACGATAGTCTGCAGGCACAAATAGGCGTAACTGTAGCAGGAATGTTAGGTTTGCCTCACTCTACACTGGTCAATAAACTGGAGATAAACGGTAATATTGCCAAGGTTCATCGTGAGTTGGAAGGCGGGCTTGAAGATGTACTTGAGGTTAAGCTGCCCGCTTTATTTACTATCCAGACCGGTATTAATGAACCCCGTTATGTCAGTATCATGGGTATAAGGAAAGCCTCCCGGCTTGAAATTAAAGTCTCCAGATTGTCCGATACCGGATTGGATGCTTCTTCCGCAGGTGAACCGGGTTCACTGGTGAAGTTGGAGAAGCTATATATTCCGCCGTCTACCAAAGCCACCGAAATTTTATCCGGTACGATTGAAGAAATGGCAAGCAAACTAGCCGGCATTATCAAAGAGAAGGGGGGGCTCTCCTGATATGAAACAGATTTTGGTTCTTATCGAACACCGTAATGGTGTAATACTTGATATATCTTTCGAAATGCTTCAAAAAGCTGCTTCAGTAGCGGCAGCCAGGGACAATGAGTTGGTCGCTGTTTTGTTAGGGCATAATGTCAGTAATCTGGCTGCCGGACTAACTGGGAAAGCCAATCGTATTCTCGTTGCCGATAATCCTCAATTGGGAAATTATAACTACGAGACTTATTCAGACGTACTTGCAAACTTGATAAAAGAACAAAAACCGGAACTGGTTAGCATCGGGCATACTACGACCGGCATGGACCTGGCTCCCGGTCTGGCAACTCACCTTAATCTTCCCCTGATTACCTCATGTATTGATTTCCATTTACAGGATAATAAACTAACCGGTATCCGCCAGATGTATGATGGTAAAATTAATACTGAGGTTACTTCTGCCGGTCACGCAACTTATATGATAACCTTACGCCCCGGCTCATTCCCTATCCAGGAAAGTGCCGCCTTCGAAGGCAAAATTGAAGCTATTACAGCTCCTGTAAAAGAACCGGCCAATATCAAGTTTATCGAGTCAATCGAAGCCGTGTTAACCGGTGTCGATATTACCAAAGCAGACATACTTGTTTCGGTCGGCCAGGGCATCGGTGATTTAAAGAATATCCCTTTAGTTGAAGAACTGGCCACATTAATGAATGCTACTTTATCCTGTTCCCGGCCGGTCGTTGATAAAAAATGGCTGCCTAAAGAACGCCAGGTAGGTTCTTCCGGTAAAACGGTCAAACCTAAAGTCTATCTGGCTATAGGTATCAGCGGCTCATTCCAGCACTTGATGGGATTGAAAGGCGGTACCATAATTGCGATTAATAAAGACCCTAAAGCCCCTATTTTTAGAGTAGCCGATTATGGAATTGTCGGAGACCTGTTCCAGGTTGTCCCGGTTCTTAAGGAAAAAGTAAAGGCGATTAAAGGTTCTTAAGTAACCGTTAACTATTTATTGCCAATTTATTATAAGACAGGTGTTTTATGCAAAACACGACACAAGAATTAATAACTAAGTTTGAACTTGCCAAATGTTTTCAATGCGGGAAATGCACCTCCGGGTGTCCTGTTTCTTTGAAAAGCGTCTTAAATATAAGACGGTTGATGCGGGAGGTTCTACTATCTCCTGATACGTCGAATATCCTGGCGAAAACCGACCTATGGGACTGTACTACCTGCCAGACCTGTACGCTGCGCTGTCCCCGCGGTTTGAAACCGCACGAATTGGTAATTGCGATACGGTCTTTACTGGTTGAGGAGGGCAATTTACCAAAGACAGTTATCGATGCCCTGGAAGGCGTATACAAGCACGGCAATCCCTGGGGACGGGCCCGCGGCAAACGCTCGGAGTGGGCAGCCGAACTGAATATTAAGAATGTTGCTGAAGGAGCACATGCCGACCTTTTGTATTTTGCCTGCTGTGCTACAGCCTACGATCCCCGGGTTCAGGAAATGGGTAAGGCACTGGTGAAAACCCTCACCGCTGCCGGAGTTGATTTTGGCTTTCTGGGCAATCAGGAAACCTGTTGTGCCAGTGAATCCCGCCGGATGGGGGAAGAGGGATTGTTTGAAATGGTCTCGGAAGATAACCTGAAGCTGTTTCATGACTGCGGCATAACTAAAATGTTCACTACCTCACCACACTGCTATAACACATTTAAGAATGAATATAAGGATTTCGATATCGAGGTTAAACATTACACCCAGATAGTATCCGAGCTTATACAGGAAGGTAAAATTAAGTTTTCCCGTGATATTAACCTTAAAGTCACTTATCACGACCCCTGTTACCTCGGCAAGCAAAATAAGATATTCGACGAACCCAGAAGTATCATTCAAGCAATCCCGGGAATTACTTTTATCGAGTTCGATAGGAACAGGGAACGCAGTCTATGCTGCGAAGGCGGCGGCGGCAGAATGTTCGTAGAAGCCTCAAACTCTGAAGGGCGACTGGCGGAAACCAGGATTAAAGATGCTGTGAGTATGGGGGTTGACGTCATCGCCACTGCCTGTCCATTCTGCTTGTTAAATCTGGAAGATGCGGTCAAGACAACGGGAAACACAGATAAAGTAGTAATTAAAGATATTATGGAGCTGGTAGCCGATGCCATCTAATGCAGCACTGGTAATTGGCGGTGGTATTACCGGCATGCAAGCGGCACTAGACATCGCTAATGCCGGTTTTAATGTAACATTGGTGGAAAAATCACCCACTTTAGGGGGACGTATGCTCCAGTTCTCCGAAGTTTTCCCCACCCTTGACTGCCCGCAATGTATTGGAACTCCGAAGATGCTTGAGGTCGGAATGCATCCTAATATCAGACTCATGACTTATGCCGAGTTAATGGAAATAAGCGGTTATGCGGGTAATTTTAAAGTAAAGGTAAAACAGAAAAGCCGGTTTATTGACCCGGCAAAATGTACCGGCTGTGAAGAGTGTACCCGGGTCTGCCCAACCAATGTACCTAATGAAAGGAACCTTGGCTTAAGTTACCGTAAGGCCATTTATATCCCTTTCGGACAGGCTGTACCTCATATCGCCACCATCGATGCTTCTTATTGTCTCCATGTTAAAGGATTAGCAACCGGAAAAGACCTATGCCGCTTGTGTCAGAAGGGTATCCCGTCTAAAAACCTGCCCGGATGCGAAGCCCAGGCAATTGATTTTAATCGTAAGGATGAAATAATAGATATCAAAGCCGGCGTTATCGTTCTGGCCACGGGATATGAAATATTCGATGCCAAACTGAAACCCGAATACGGCTACGGCATCTATCCCCAGGTCATTACCGGTATGGAACTGGAA
>JAFGLR010000019.1 GCA_016927955.1 Dehalococcoidales bacterium | reverse complement strand
TGACCTGGTAACGGAAGGCTACATCGTCCGCCAGAAAATAGGCCGAAGTAACACCTATACTATCCATCCGGAACTGCCGATGCGGCATAACCTGGAGCGCGACCACGCCATCGGGGCTGTCCTGGATGCCCTGGGATACAATCCCTGGCAGTGGTAAAACTTCCGGTGGTATTATTCTCAATAATCCCTACTAAGACTGGGACGTCGTTTTTATAACGGGTCACCTCGGATTAAACTATTCTCAGGTTAAGCGTAATTATGGATCAAAAAACAATCACTATTTTTGCCGGTAAGGGAGGCGTCGGGAAGACGACCTGTGCCGCGGCGACGGCTTTACAATATGCCAGGAACGGTAAGCGTACCCTGGTTATTTCGACCGACCCCACTCCTTCCCTGGCGGATATCTTTGAAACCACCGGCAGCGGCAAAGCGACTCCGGTGACCGATAATCTATTGATGCATGAGCTGGGTCTGCCGGAAGTTAAGCTGATGTGGGAGACCCGGTTCGGTCGGGAGGTTTTCGAGGTCTTCTCCTCCTTCGTGGCGATTGAATACCCGGATTTCGTAGACTTTATGACTTCCATCTTACCCGGGCTGGGTGATGAATTTATGCTTGATTACATCCGCCAGTTGAGCCAGAAGGACGAAACGGACGTTATCATCTGGGATACCGCCCCGTTAGGCCAGACGCTGGCTTTGCTGGAAACACCCACGTTACTGCGGCAACATTTGAAAATGGCCCCCCGTATTTATTCTAAATTAAAAGTCGGTAAGCAGAGCCGCCAGCCGGTAATTGAGATTTTGAAGCAGTGGGAAGCTCTTTCGGCAGCCAATATCGAATTTCTCCGTAGCCAGGTCAAGTTCTGTACCGTCACGATTGCCGAAGCCCTGGCGGTCAACCAGCTTAAAGGAGTTTTTGCCGAGATGAATAAATACGATCTGAAACGGGAAAAAATAATCGTTAATAACCTTGTACCGGTGGATGGGAGTACTTTCTTAACCAATCGCGCCGCCCAGCAGAAGCGTTATCTTAAACAGATTCGGGAAGTTACCGACGGCCTGCCTGTTATCGAAGTACCGCTATTCCCGGGTGAGATTAAAAGTCTTGAAATGCTGGACCGGTTTGCCGTATATCTGGTGTAGTTTTTTAGGTGGCAGTTTGCCAGCCCGTTGTATAAGTAATACATAAGGGAGTGCTGGCAAATGACTGTTTTAACCCCACGTAAATCTAAAATACTACCGGTTATTACTGCTGTCTTCCGCGAGAAATACCCGATTACCGATACATGGGCAATGCCGGCCATCGGTACGGGGCTTGTCTTTATCGCGGCGGTTATTAATGTGCTGTGTCTCTGGTGGTGGCGAGAGCGTTCGGTGTTAAATATCGTCCTGACGGTACTCACGGTTCCCCCCTGCGGTGATTTTCACGGCGTTCCTCGTCGCTGAAGGTATCAGTGGAGTATAACTGTCAGGACTCTGTCCTATTTGTATTCTTTCCGCTTTAACCCTTTGGTTTCCGAGGGGCAACATATTCCGGTGGCGGCCATTTCCGCCACACACCGGTTGCAGTGGTCGCAGTCTACACCTGCTATCTCCCCGGACTGCATTTTCTTTATTACGTCCGGGTCTCTAACGGTGGCACGGCCGATTTGCACAAACTCAAAGCCGGCCTCCAGTACCTGATTCATGTTGGCTAAGGAAGTGACGCCCCCGATATAAGCGACGGGAATTTTTACGGCATCTTTAATCATCTTTGCATGGTCGAAGAGGAACAATTCTTTAAAAGGTACTTCTTTCACGATAAGACGGCCGAATAAGGCCATCCCGATTTTAGTCAGCGGATTCCTTTCTGATTTTATGTATTCCCGTATCGGCACCTGGCCGCGCATCATGTAAAAAGATGTCCGGGCGGTAAAGCCGCAACTCGGGACGAGGGCGCTGGCCCCTGCCGCTTCAAATCTTTGTGCGGCCGTTACCGCTTCATGGATGGTTAATCCGCCTTTGAAGCCGTCTTCGGTATTCATTTTTACCAGTATGGGGTAGCCGGGACCGACAACTTCCCTTACATATTTGATGACCGAGGCCGGAAACCGCAGGCGGTTTTCCAGGGAGCCGCCGTACCGGTCTTTACGGCCGTTGGTCCACGGTGAAAGGAACTGGCTCAGCAGGTAGCCGTGTCCGGCGTGGATTTCAACGGCATCGAATCCGGCCCGGACTGCCGTTTTAGCCGCCTTACCGAAGTCCTCCCGCACATGCTGCATATCATCTTCGGTCATTGGCCGGCAAATGCTATAACGGAATAAACACAGTTTTCGCGAAGGGCCGATGGGTGTTCGTCCGCTGGCTCTCTTATTGGCGAAAAAGCCGCAATGCCCAAGCTGTATTGAGGCGGCGGCGCCTTCTTTGTGAACCGCATCGGTAAGTCGTTTCAGAATGGGGACTATCTCTTCCCGCATCCACATTTCGTGCCCGAAAGCAACCCCGTCCTTCGATACGGCACAATAGGCGACGGTAGTCATGCCGATACCTCCGGCAGCGATTTTCCGGTGATACTCGATTAAAGCTTCGCCGGGGGTGGCATCAGGGGACAGCCCCTCAAAACAGCCGGACCGGATAGTGCGGTTGCGGAGAGTCAGATTGCCTATTTTGCCAGGGGTAAAAACCTTTGATTTATTATTTTTAATTGTTTGCGGCATAATCTTTTTTATAATCAAAAAGCTAAATTACTCTGATAATTATAGCAGACTCTCAGAAAATACAGCGGCATAACCCAAGCCCGACTTTTTCCTATCCGCTAATTCGACAACACAGTTCAATTAAAAACAAATAGGGACTGGTATGGTTTTTCTTGACAGTGTGATATACTTCTACCGGGACTATTGCGGGAAAAAATCCGGCATATTATACTGTAACATCGGTAATTTAGTTAATTACAGAAAGGTCGATGGGAAATCGGTGTATAACGGAAATATTTTAAGGCAGGTATGAATCATGGGAGATGTTGCATTAGGATTTCCGGATACCTGGATGTGGCTTATATTTATCAGTATAGGCCTTGTCCTTATTCTGCTTGAGCTGATTCTCGGTGTGGAAACGGGACTCGATCTGGTGTTTATCGGTTCTGCTTTCATTATCGGTGGACTGACCACTGTGGCAGCCCATTCCTGGATTCTTACATTAATCATAACCCTGGTGATTTGCGTTGCCTATATCGCGGTAGGCCGGAGATATGTCCACCGGTGGACGGCGACAAAAAAAGAAAAGACCAACGTGGATGCCCTCATCGGTAAGAAAGGGGTTGTATTACAGGGTCTGGCCCCCGGGGTAACCGGTCTGGTTAAGGTAGGTAACGAGGAGTGGCGGGCGAGGGCGGAGGAAAATATCGAAAAAGGTCAAATGATAGTCGTTACCGGTATTAACGGCGTTACTGTGGATGTTAAAAAATCTTAAGGAGGTGTCGCATGCCAATAGGACTGCTTATTTTCCTTATCATTCTGGCTATTGTTGTCATCGTTATGCTTGCGAGAGCCATCGTTATTATCCGTCAGGCGGAAAAAGGTATTGTTGAGAGATTCGGCAGATACAAAGAAACTCTGGACCCCGGACTCAGGTTTCTTATTCCCTTCGCCGATTCTTTGAGAGCCAGAATAGACATGCGTGAATCCGTACTGGATATCGAGCCGCAGGCAGTCATCACCAAAGATAATGTCGGCATAACGGTTGATGCCGTGGTCTATTATTATGTAACCGATGCTAAAGCGGTAAGATATGAAGTGGCTAATTTTTACATCGCTGTAAGCAAACTGGCCCAGACGAATTTAAGAAATCTGGTGGGCGACATGGCGCTCGATGAAACATTAGGCTCAAGAGAACGCATCAATTCATCTCTCAGGACAACCCTTGATGAAGCTACTGATAAGTGGGGAGTTAAGGTAACCCGGGTAGAGGTTAAGGAAATCCTTCCGCCGCACGATATTACGGAAGCGATGAGCAAGCAGATGAAGGCGGAAAGGGAAAAGAGAGCCACGATTCTGGACGCTGAGGCTTACCGGCAGAAACAGATACTTAAAGCAGAGGGCGATAAACAAAATGCCATTCTCGTAGCCGAGGGTGATAGGCAGGCAGCTATATCGAGGGCTGAAGGAGAAGCCAAGGCCATCGAAACCGTTTCCAGGGCGGCCGCCGAATACTTTGTCGGCAACGCACAGCTGTTGAAACAGCTTGAGGTTACCCAAGCTTCATTACAGAATAATTCAAAGCTGGTTATTTCCGACCAATCGAAACTGGTCAATGTCCTGGGTCTCGGAGAAGCACTGGCGGAGAAAAAAGCTCCGCCTAAGCAACAAACAACCCTATAAGTTATCTGGATAAAAAGTAATCGGCTGATGATAATCGGGGGGCATCAACAGATGCCCCCCGATTATCAGAAAACGAAGCCTAACAGTAAATTACTCATTCCCACCACTGCCCGATGAAGAAAATACTTGCATCATTCACGGAAAAAACCGGGGAATGGCACAGGAAATCAGCCGGAAAATAATCCGGTGTAATATTTTGGTTATCCATGCCGTCGGCATTCATCAGATATATATCATATTTGCCCGCGCCATTAATCGCCGCCACCACATAAACGAGCCTGTCTCCCGTATGCGACCAATTGGCTATGCCCTGGGCGTAGCCGTTATCAGTCAGTTGGGTTTGTCCGGAGCCATCCATATTTACGGTGAAGAAATTATAGCTGCCGTTAGGCTGGCTTGTATCCTCCATCCGTTCGAAGACTATTTTCTTGCCGTCGGGACGGAGCCGCGGGTCGTAATCTCCTTTGGGTAGATTGGCATTACCCCATTCTCCCCGACCCGGCAGAAATGTTACTTGAGTCGGGTCTGTACCGTCAGCATTCATTTTCCAGATAGAAAACTGGGAAGTAAATACAATAGCTTCCCCTACCCAATCGATATCGGCATCATTAAAACCGGAGTCGTAGAGCTTCCGGTTATCAGCTCCATCAGCGCCCATTAAATATATATCCAAGTCTTTATCACGCCTGGTAAGGAAAGCTACCCGTGTGCCGTCCGGCGACCATACCGGATACACGTCAAAGTATTCGTTATCGGTTAGCCTTTCCAGGTTATTGCCGTCGGTACTAATGGAATAAATCTCCATACTGGCTTCGGTATCACCGGCTGCGAATAAAAGACTATCTCCGCCATTATCTAAGCGGAGGGCGGGACTTTGGATGGTAGTTGGGGAACTGTAGACCAGTCTGATATCCTGTGTAGCCAAATTTAGCTCATAGATGCCCCACTCCGCCTGATGGGGTACGGATTTAGTTGTTGAAGATGTCGTGGAACACCCTGGAGCTAATAGAAGTATTATTAACACCAGGGAGGTTAATATTAAGACCCAATCGCGGGATTTCATCGCCTTTTATATTAAAGGAGACAGGGGAGAGTGTAAAGAACTGATTGAGTTTACTTCTTCGTATAATCCATCCGTTCGAAGCCGGAGAAGAATAGTGCCCCTTTCCACCTCGGTGGTGTTGGTAGGCCCCGTTGCTTTACGGCCTTGGCTGGTAGGCGGCTATAGTATTGAGGAGTAACTAATTAACTATTAATCCGGCGACACTTATTGTATTCAAAATTGATATTAGCCATTAGCAGATTGTAAAATATCTTATCCGCTGATGGTTAATAAAGAGAAAATTAATGGCATATAAAATCGGCATCCCCCGGGCGATGCTTTATTTTAAATACTATATCATGTGGAGCACCTTTTTACGGGAATTGGGCGCTGAGGTAGTAGTTTCCGAACCTACAAACTATCCCTTAATTACGCAAGGTGCTTCAAGAGTTGTTTCGGATACTTGTTTGCCCTTGAAAGTTTTCATCGGCCATGTCCATTCGCTGGTAAACAAATGTGATTATATTCTCATTCCGATATTGCGGAGTAATAAGAAAAAAGTGCTCAACTGTTCCCGCTTTTTAGGTCTTCCGGATGTAGCCAGGGCAGTCGTACCTAATTCTCCCCCCATTCTGGAAATCGAATTCGATATGAATAGAGGACGGAGCTTTTTGTATAAGGAAATATACAACTTGGGCCGGCTTTTCAGCCAGAACCCGTTAAAGATAAAACAGGCTGCGTATGCCGCCTGGGAGACACACCGGAAGTATCAGGAGAAAATGGCTGACTTAAAGAGAACACATAACGAAGCCATCGGCATGTATGAAGGTGCTGAAAGTAAAAGTGCGGGTAAGGACATTAACCGGTTCGACGAAAGCAAGTTGCTTAATATCGGCTTAATCGGCCATGCTTACGTGCTTGATGATGAGACCATCAATCACCGTATTCAAACCCTGTTGCGAAATTTCAGCGTACGCATAACTACGCCGGAGATGTTTACCGCCGAACAATTACTTCGAGGAATGAAAACCATGATTTCGGATGCCTACTGGGTTTCAGAAGACGAAGTAATAGGTGCCGGAGGAAGTTACTTGGAAGGCCGGATTGACGGGATTATCGGAGTGATGGCTTTCGGTTGTGGTCCGGATTCCTTAATGATGTATATTGTACAAAGAAAGGCCCGGTCTATGAACGTCCCTTTTATGTGTTTAACCCTGGATGAGCATACGGCAGAGGCCGGAATCATTACCCGGCTGGAAGCTTTTACAGATATGATTAGACGCCGTTGTTCAAGGAGAAATACTGATGCTGGTTACGTTTCCTCATATAGGTAATGCCTATATCGGCGTAAAAGCGATGTGCCACAATATCGGGGCTGATGTCATCATTCCCCCGAAGACCACATCCCTTACAATGTCGCTGGCTACCAAATATTCTCCGGAAGGAGTCTGTATTCCTTTTAAGCTGAATCTCGGCAATATGATTCAGGCTCTGGAAATGGGAGCAGACACCATCCTCAATGTAACCGGACACGGTACCTGCCGTATGGGTTATTATTTTAAAGTCCAGGAACTGATACTCCGGGATATGGGTTTCAATTTTAAGATGTTATTGACCGGCCTCTCGGAAAATAAGTTCCAGAGTTTTCTTTCCATGCTTAAACGCGTTTCGCATAACGCTTCGTGGCTGCAAATATTTAGAGCCTTCCAATTCGGCGTGGCTAAGATGACCGCGCTGGACGATATAGAAATTATGACCAACAAAATTCGTGCTATGGAGAAAAAGAAGGGCACGGCTACCGGTATCTACCGGCAGGCAATTAATGCCATCGATAATGCTGCTGACTACAGCGGTTTAAGGCGGGTGGTTGATACTTACGAAGAAAAACTCGGTAGTATAGCCCGAAATGACAAACCCCCGTTGAAGATACTTGTAGTCGGAGAAATTTACGTTGTTCTCGACCCTTACGCTAATATGGACGTGGAACTGGAATTGGGGAAACTAGGGGCGATGACAACCCGGAGCCTTTACCTGTCGCGTTGGGTCAAGAGCAGCATCGTATGGGGAATGCTTAAGAGAGACCAGTGGCACGAAGTACACCGGGCAGCCCGTCCCTACTTAAAAAGAGATGTCGGCGGTGATGGCTGGGAGACCGTTGGAGAGAAAGCTATCAGTGTCGGGAAATACGATGGTATCGTGCATCTGGCCCCGTTTACGTGTATGCCTGAGGGCACCGCCCAGAATATAATGCCGTCAATGAAAGAAAAAACACCGGTATTAGCGATATATTGTGACGAACAGACTTCCAAGGCTGGGGTGATAACCAGACTGGAAGCTTTCACCGATATGTTAAGAATACACGGCGCGAAATCCAACGGACATATCGTTACGAACTTATAGGTTAAATTAAATAAATTATAAAAAAGGGCGGCTGTATGAACTGCACCCCTAAAGTTGGACAGTATGATATACTGAAAAAACTTTGGGGGTGTATTTTTTTATGCCGAAAGGGA
>JAFGLR010000158.1 GCA_016927955.1 Dehalococcoidales bacterium | reverse complement strand
TACCTTTTTCAAGAGTCTTGCTTACCATATCACGATAAAGCAGCCATACGGTATCCCGGTATAAAAAGGGAGCAGTTTCTTTGCCATCCACTATCCTGTACCCTTTATCAATAAGCTGTCTTTCCAGTTCACGGTATAACTGCCTCCTTAGATGAATATGGTCAGTCATGGTCTGTTTCCAATTACCAATAGCTTTCCACAGCCGGTCACGTTTCCCGAGGTGCTCTTCTAAAAGTGCCCACTCTGGTTTTTCCTCAGTGCGAAGTGTTAGTACGAGTCCTTTTACTGCCTTAAATTCAATCTTTGCCCCTCGAAGTGAAACCGGCATATCAACGGACAGGTTAACCGGGGGTAACTCAAGGGCTTCGAAAATACCCTCTATACAGTTAAGCATCTGGTCTTGATGCTTACGGAGAGCATCTCGAAGTAATTCGGCTCGTGCCAGTTGAGCATCGCGCTCCCTACGGACTTCTTCGATACCGCTTTTAATAGTTTTAACATCATGATGGGCTTTTTTAGCTATATCAGCTTCGGATTTACCTTGTTCATAAGAGTTAAGCCACTCTCTTTTCTGAACGATAGAAATTTTTTTAGGCATTTTAACTCCCCTATTGACATTGATAGTTAATATGTAGTCAATATCATAATCCTATTTTATTTCCCTTTTATTACTTTGTCAATATCAATATCAATAATTATGATGATTATACCGTTTTGTATGATTATTTATATGAAGCGGCGAGATGATATTAGGGATATAACTCCTAAAGCTAACGTGGTTCTTGATGAACACATAACAACAGGGCTTTTAATCATTGCCCGCATCATCGCACGTGTGCATCTCAAAAAACATAATCCGGATGCTGATACCAAGACAAATACCCTACAAGAAACAAACCACAACAATGATGTTTCATTACCGGAGGCATCAAATGGCCAGACCGAGAGTTGAAGCGGATTTTGCTACAGTTTTACGTATGCATGATGTTGAAGGAATGGGCTGGTCGAAAATGGCCGAAGCATACCGAAAATTATCCAGCCGGTATATTAGTCGTGATACGATTAAAAGAAGATATCTGGAAGCCAAAAAATTCCAGGCTGTTCTTGAAAGCCTTCCGAAATTATTACCTGCACCGCGCGTCATAAAAGCCATTATTATCGCCCGTGAAGTGAAAGGCAATCACTATACTATTCTAAAATCGACAAAGACCGTTATTAGGCGAATATTAACACCTAACTCGAAAAATAACCCCAGCCAATAATTCAACACTCGAACAGGTTTATTACAAAGGAATTTTTCCCTATTTTTCGCTTCATAGGTGCACCTATAAGACTATTGGCATAGTATAACGGCTATAAATATAAAGGAATTAATTTAAACAGAGTAATTTTTTAGGGGGGTCTAAAATAGACGGAGAGCCTAAGTGAGGTTAAACTACCTCCGTAATACGATTTATAAAAGCCCAATTGACAAATCTTACTAAACCAGAAAACCCGGAGATGGTAATGAAAGTCCTGGAAATCTAATTATTGTGACCTTTGAATACCAATTCCTTTAAAACATATTTCATTCACAAACTTAACAGTGAATTTGCCAAAATAGATTTATTGATTTCCAGGCTGGCGGCAATTACCGCAGCTCCGGCGATAGCCTGGTAAAGACGCTCGAATTTTAATTTCTTTGGTTTAGCCGTAGACCCCCGTGAATCTGCCGGGATTTTTCGACCACTTTCATCATCATCGGTCAGCAGAAGTTGGGTTAACCTTATCAACATAGCATCAGACGTTCACGTATTTTAGCCGAAACAGAGCTGGTCTAACAAACCGAGTATTATTTAATGCTTGGGTTATTCGACATAAGTTAAAACAACATATGCTTATTTGTAGCAAGTGCCTAAAATATGAATAAGGGAAAGACATGATTTGGGTAGAATTATGCAATACTGCAATACTTCTACTGGTCGCCAGTTATGCAAAATAGGCGTCCTTATATCGTATAAAAGGCCTGTGAATTATCTGGAGGAGAGTTAATATACGCTGGTTAAACCGCACAATAGCAGTAATTCTCCAGACCTAATATCTTAGCTGCTCCGGCAATAGTCACACCATAAATAATAACAGGTTTATTCTTTAAAAAAGTACTGATAGTGTCATTAACAATTGTGCTGCCGGTAATAACAGCAATATCACACCACTCTAAATTCTCCAGGTTCTTCTGCGGATCCTGAATCTGAACTCCGAATTTAAGGGTACCGATATTAGCTGAATCCATATCGGTTACCCTAATATCAAAGCTCTTGCCGAGAACTTCTACCATCCTCGGCTGGAGCCCCACCATAGCGATTTTAGGATGCCCGTATTTCGTACTGATGTATTCTGCTAATTTAGTACTGCAAATCCTCGGTTCGTTATCTTTGCAGTGGATCGTCTTCTCGATAAGTCCGAGATACCGCATGACAGCATTTACACTGGAGATAAAGATTGCCCGACGAAAATTGTTTTTTAATTCCATATTAGCAATATCAATCAGTTTCCCGGTGTAATTACCGTACATGTCCGTGTAAGCCTGTCCGAAGGTATTTCTGAACTCCGCCTGCATCATACGTTCCCGTCCGGTTATCAGTGGGTAATCTTTATCTTCAGGATTGCCAATGGCTTCTTCAGGAGTCAGCGGTTTCGTAAGTACAACGACATCATCCGACTCCAAACGGTTCTCCTTGATTAATTCCAGAAAGCGTTTTCTTAGTATATTGTATATCTCCATTATATTCTCCCGTTTATTATTATCTATATCCGGATGTTTATCCAGCTCACAATCTGAGTCGTTTATTGGTCTTTCTTCCGGTCAAGTATTTTTAGCCTCCTGAGTTTCAAAATAAGATAAACGTCTTTTCCATTTTCAAGATTCATCTCTTCGAAAATATCATTTGCGGTTTCAACCTTCAAGCTGTTCTGTCCCACCTGCACTTCCAGTCTTACAGTAGAGTCAAAATACCGTACGCTGGTAATTATACCTTTAAAACGGTTAACGGAAGGACCGGGAGGCGGTACATCCGATAAATAAATATCCCGAGGGAAAATAGCAATTTTTTCTACCGGGCCTTCATCGTGGGGTAAGATGATACTCATTCCGTTACACTCCACTTCCACCAGTCCTGTGCTTAGATTCCGGCATTTATCGCATTTTAATATATTCAATGCTCCGATAAATTGGGAAACCGTTTCGTTGCTAGGAGAGAAAAATATTTCGTCGGGGCTTCCTACCTGTTCCAGTTTACCGGAACTCAAGATAGCTATGCTATCCGCCATCTCCTCCGCTTCGGTTTGGTTATGAGTAACATGAAAAGTTGTGACTCCGAGGTTTCGGTGAATGTGTTTTAATTCCAGCCTAAGATGTTTTGATGTTTGAAGGTCGAGATTGCTCATAGGTTCATCGAGCAAAAGAATACGCGGTTCCGGGGCTAAAGCTCTGGCGATCGCCACTCGCTGTTTTTCACCTCCGCTTAGCGAACGTACATCCCTATCGATAATGTGCGAAATCCCCAGCAAACCTGTCAATGAATTCAAACGCTGCTGAATATCCGTAGGGGAAATCCTCTTGCCTTTGAGACCGAATAAGATGTTATCCTTCACGTTAAGGAAGGGGAAAAGCACGTAATCCTGAGGTACGTACCCTATTCCCCTTTCTTCAGGAGCCAAACGGGTGATATCCCTGCCGTCTACTAATATTTGACCATGTTTAACGTGGTGTAACCCCGCAATGCATTCCAGAAGTACGGTTTTACCGGCCCCGGTCGGTCCTAATATTACGAGGTATTCTTTATCATTAAGAAAGACATTTATGTTATTTAATGAAAAAACACCCATACGATGGATAAGTTGTTTAATCTCTATCAAATCGCATACCTTGAGCCAATTATTTTCCTGATGACCAGTAGGACTATTATGGCGACGACAATAAGAATAAGGATTATGGCAATGGCCTTTTCAATGTCAGCGGCAGCTAGATTAAGCGATATCGCAATAGGTAAAGTCTCCGTTTTCATCGCCATCGCTCCGGCCAGAGTAATTGAGGCACCGAATTCACCGATAGCTCGGGCCCAGGTAAGAATACCGGACGCAATCAGCCCGTGCCTAGCTATTGGCATAATAATTCTAAAAAACGCCTCCGGTTTACTGCAGCCCAGTGTTCTGCCGACCTGTTCATAGCGCGTATCGATATCATCGAAAGTGGATTTCAGCAGACGTATTGCCAGGGCGCTGACAATAGTAAACTGGGCGAGGATTATCCCGGCGACCGTAAAAACAAAAGCAATAACATGGTTGTTAATGAAAGAACCCCACGGCGTACTGAAAAATATTAAGAGAGCAGCACCGATGGCAATAGGGGATATAACCACCGGCAAATCCAGTAAACTATCGACGACGCTTTTACCCCAAAAATTATTCTTTGATATGGCATAAGCTACCGGTACCGCGATGATTAGGGCGATAACGGTAGATATAGTTGCCGTAACCAGGCTTAAACCGATGGCAAAAAGGACTTCCTGGGAGCCCAGGGCGGCTACGAAATTGTCCCAATTTGTATAGGTTAATAAAGATATAATAATAACAGCGAAAAATAAGGACAAAACACCCAGAGCACCGATGGTTGCAGTTTTAAATATACTGTCACCCAGTGCTCCTTTTAACATTGTGTTTATGAACCTCATCATTTACTAATTATTATATTTACTAGTCGGGAGTATAATAATTATCGGCCTTATTTTTATCGATAATATAACCGTTTTGCTTGAAAATAGCCTGTCCCTCTGCCGATGCCAGGAAATTAATAAACTGCTGTGCGGTCCAGGATTCCTGGCTGTAAGTGGTAACCGCAGCCTGAATTTCCCCGATGCCGGTGATATATTCGGCAGGTATCCAAATGATATCGACATCAGACGCATTGGTAACGCTGAAGTAATGCCAGATAATCCCGGCGTCCACCTGTTTTGTTTTCAGGTTAGTAATGATAGTGTTGACCTGGGGTACATTGGTTACAATGTTAGGGTAGACCGAGTCGTAAACTCCGGCTTTTTGTAACATACCAGGGATAATTTCTCCCAGCAGAGTTGTGTCTGAACTGCCCACGGCAATCTTGACACCCGATTTACCTAAATCTACCAGGCTCTGAATATTCAGTGGATTGCCTTTCTGAACGCCGATAACAGGTATCATATAAGCTAAGGCTGCAGGTGTGGCAGCGTTATCGACAGCCCCCTTTGATTTAGCACTATTCATAAACCGCTGCTCCGGTGCAATAAAGATATCACCTTGTTTTGCCAAAACCATGTTGTTTAGAACTTCACCGCCGCCGCCATAATTAATCGTTATCTTGGTCCCGAATTTTTGCTGGAAAGTAGCGGCGGCAGCGTCAACAGGAGCTTTAGTGCCTCCCGCAGCAAATACCAGCAACTCGGCGGCATAAGTCGGCGTAGAAGTTGACGTTTCGGTTAGGGTAGATTGAGTGGCTGTTGTGGAAGAAGGCATCGGCTGGCTCGTTTGAGTTGTGGTAACGGAAGTAGAAGATGTTGTAGTCGTTGTTGTGTTAGAAGATGTACAACCGAAAAGGCTAATAATAAATATTAGACAAATGAAGATGGAAGCTAAATAAATGTATCTTCTTTTCATAATACTCCTTGTTTGCGTAATATTATTCACCACATCAATCCGGCGGTTGTAAAATGATTCCGTCCATGTTACTCTTTTGACCAATATTTGGGTTGTAAGAGTATTTTAAAGGCTAGGAACCATAAACCGTACCGAAAATATGCCGTTATATCAATAACGATATAGGAACAGAAGCTATATTACCAACAATATAATGTCCCTGTCAAATTCAGGGGAGTTTGACTTTGCTCCGCTCTATATATCACAAGCTAGCTGGTTCATCGTCGATTATGTGGATTGTTCTTCTTTGTTACGTCCAGCCCATTGTTAAGGTAGAAAACGGGAAGGGAAGAATCGGTATATCCGCCTCTGGTGACTGCTTGAGTGAAAACATTCGTTGCTGCCGGATTGATCTGTAGGAGTGAATTCATCGGAATCACTGTAGTATTGAACATTGCGTCGAGGATGCTTCGCGGCGCGAAGATAAATTATTCAATAAGCTTGAGTCATAAGTTTTTGTAATACTACTAAATAGTATTTTTGTTATTAAACAAACAGAGAAGAACTTAACACCGATCATTAAGTGTATATCGAAGTATTTTAAGTAAGTTCGAAAATTGTTCCTGCTTTATTGAAGAAGAATCTTTCGCTAAATTCCTGGGCTAATAGACTGATTGCTGGTAAGTCGGTACAGTGACACAAACCGATTTTCTGAATATCGAGTTTACGGATAGTATCTATCGTTTGCCATAAACGTTCCTCCGAAACACCCATCAGGTGAGAACCCCCGACCACGGCATAAATCTTTTCTACTCCCATTAACTTTTGTGCATGATAGATAGTGTTTATCATCCCCCGATGAGCACAACCCAGTATCACGACCAAACCAACCTCAGTCCTTACTACAATCGCCTGGTCATCAAGTATTTCATCAGGCTTCCAACAGCCGTTTTCCCTGATAAATAAGCCAGAGTCTACTTGCTCAAAATCGGTAACCATCGGCACTTCTCCGGTGGTCATTATATTTTCGGTTATGTGTACTGGTTCCCTCGTTAACTTAAAACGGGCTCCGATACTTTCCAACTCGTTTCTCGAGAATGGTATCCCGATATACCGGGCTGTATCGTCAGTATTTCCGGCATACTTCGTCTGCCAGACGTCCGGATGTGCGATTATCTCTACCTTCTTCCCAATTCGTCGCAACATTTCTCGCAACCCACCGGTATGGTCATAGTGGCCGTGGCTTAACACAATATTGCTTACTTTAGAAAGGTCTATGTGCAGAGAATCAGCATTGTATACCGCAGAAACCGTTTGTCCGGTATCAAAAAGAATGGGCACAGTGCCGGTTTCCAGAAGAAAGCTCAAACCCCATTCCCCTAACAAGTTCCCCTTGCCGGCGGTATTTTCGCACAGGGTTGTAATACGTAAAGTCATTTCTTTCTCCTAATGAATAAATTTTACGGCTAACATGATTGCAATACCAATCAGAAAGGTAACGAAATGAATTGCTGACCTGCGGAGACTTATATGGTGCTTGATTTCGGGAATGAGGTCGGCGGCAGCTATATAGATAAAATTACCTGCAGCAAACGGAAGAAGGTAAACGACTGAAGTCTGCGTAACGGAAGAGGCCAAATAACCGAATATGCCGCCTAAAATTGCGGTCAATGCCGATAAAAAATTAAAAAACATGGCTCGCCTTAATCTCAGGCCACCATAGACCAGAACAGCGAAATCGCCAAGTTCTTGCGGTATTTCATGCAGGGCAACCGCCAAAGTGGTAGTAACCCCTAGAGGAAAGCTGGTAACGAAGCTGGCGGCGATTACAAGTCCATCGATGAAATTATGCACCCCATCGCTGACCAGAATGAGATATGAAAACGGTTTTACTTTAGGAGTAGTGGTATGCTGGTGCCGCCAATTCAAAAACTGCTCGAGTACGAAAAATATGGAAAAACCAAGAAGTAAAAACAAAAATACGGTCAGGTCAGCACCTTTTCTCGCAATAGCTTCGGGAAGCAAATGAAGAAATGCCCCTCCCATCAGAGCGCCAGCGGAGAGTGCTACCAACACCAGTAGAGCTTTATTTAGAAGCTCTTTTTTCAAAACAAAGGTTAGGATACCCACAAATGCGATGAGACTGATTACAAAAGTCGCGATTAAAATTTGTATTAATACCATTGTTCTATCCGCTTATATTGAATAGTTAAATTAAAAAGACCATTTATCTTTCCAATTGCTTAATTCCTCATCAAATGGATCGGCTCTGGATATATCCTCTTTACGAAAACTATACCGATAGTCATTACAATAGTCCATAAGTAATTTATACGCACTATTCAGTTTCTTTATCAACCTATCATTTTCTATATTGTTAACTCCGGTAATCTCGTTATGTTTATCAGGGTGATGTTGATGGGCAAGTCTCCGGTAGGCGCTCCTGATCTCAGATAGTGATGCTGTCTCTTCTAACTCGAGCAATCTCCGTGCTTCATCTATTTCATCGAATTTTGTCATCGAGTTTCTCCTTAATAATGACGTCTCCACGTTTTGCTCTTTGCTCATTGTCGAAATTTATCTAACAGCATTTCCCCCGGTGTTTAATGACATAGTCACCTACTTTAACACCGAGAGAGTTCGCTATCAACGGGCACTTTGCTCTGAGAAGAAATAAAATATTACCCGCTTCATCTTCCAGGGATTCATAATTACCTTGGCCTTTGGAAATAATTATATCTGCGGAGTGGTAAAGGTGTTTTAATTCGGCAGAACACTGGGAAAGGATTGTACCCGGGGCATCCGAACCATTAGAAATAACCTTCGCCACTTTATCCATACCCACCGCCAATGCATCCTC
>JAFGLR010000018.1 GCA_016927955.1 Dehalococcoidales bacterium | reverse complement strand
TGGTGCCGGGAGAGGGACTCGAACCCACAAGGATGTAACTCCGGCGGATTTTAAGTCCGCTGCGTCTGCCAATTCCGCCATCCCGGCCCAAACACACATAATTCTAAACGTAAGATGAGGCTGGCGTCAAGCTTTAAAATGCCCTACTACCGGGAAAAGAATTATTGACTTTGGAATACCAGATGTAGTTTTAAGAAAGATTTGATGCTATTTATTGAGCCCGCTGGGTTTCCTTTTCGTTTTCAGGCTTTTCTTCCTGCAACTTTTTCCACTGGCTGCGGGTAAGCTCCATCATTATAAAATTATGGCTGTCCCGGGGTAAATGATTATAAGGCACGAAACCGCATTTATTAAAACATTTTTGGGCCCGGACATTCCAGTCCAGCGTTTTCAAATATAATCGTTTGATATTAGTCCGTTCGAAAATATATTTCACCAGGGTTTTGATGATATCCGTACCGTAGCCCTTATTCCAATAGTCACGGTTACCTATCATAATGCCGACTTCCGTCTCGCCGCGGCGGACATCGATATTATAATAAGAACAATTGGCGATATGTTCGCCGGCCAGTGTATCGACACCGTAGCGGCGGCGAGTCATTAGCGGAAAACGTATTTCAGCGGTGAATTCAGTAGCGAACTGCGTGAAACTCATATTTAGCGGCTGTGCCGCATCGAGCCGGGACAATTCCGGGTCGCGGCCCCACTGGTAATCATCCCGGACATCCGTCGGTCGTTTTTCCCGTATGATAATTTTTTCGCCGTTAATCACGGTTTATTCGCCTATCGAAAGATTATTCCTCTTCATCGTCCTCTTCGGGGTCCTGTCCCTGTTCCCAAATCGGCTCGGTAAAATAGCTGATGTACTCGCCCATCGCTTCCGCTACCATTTGCTTCATCTTTTCCTGGGTTTCCGCAGCGAGTTGTTCCATTTCAGACATATCGATTTTGATTTCCAGCATCATGGTCAGGGCTTCCAATACGGAAAGTGCAGCCATCGGGTTCTGCACGCGGGTGGCATACATCGGTACCTCGCCGAGCAAACAGATACCCTCCAGTTCCCGCTCTTTCGCAACGCCGAGCAACAGGCCGTTCAAGCCGGCAATCTGCAGATTACCACCCTGTATCAAATCCAGCTGGCGTAGTTCTTTGGTTAGAGGTTTAGTCGTACCGACACCCCAAACCCGGGGACGTTCGGTATGATGGACATGGGTCAGGGCAGCGGCCAGAGTATAAACTCTCTTTATTTGAAATTTTAACCCGACCTCGAGGACAACATTTGCCAGTTCATAATTCTGAGTCACCGGCTGGTCGTCACCCATAAAGAGTATCAGATCCCGGGCACCTTTCTTGTTTTTCCAGTAGTAAAATCTACTCTGCGGAAACTGCGGCTCTTCGACGATATTTTCTTTAACCACCACACCGATAGGATTGAAGAAACGGGACGGTTCGATTTCCGCCAGCCGTTTGAATTCAAGCTGTTTTCTCAGGTAGTTGGCCACGATAACGGCTACATTGCCGATACCCGGCCAGACCGCCAGCATCGCCGGAGAATTTAATCTGGGTCGGGCATGGTAGTGAACTAAACCTTTCATCATATTTTTCTTCCTTGGGTAACCACTTACTTTTAAGTATATAATACTTGGTTAACTATAATCTCTCCCCTTAAGTAAAAAGAGAGATTAAATATTTATTTACTGGCGACGGAAACGGACGGGAAATAAAAATGCGGCGTCTGCAAGAAACCGCCGACCCACCGGGCTTCTTTACCCAGTGTTATTTCTTTTAATAACTGATAAACATTACCGGAGACCATCGTATCTTTCACCCGGCCGACGATACGTCCGTTCTCGACTTTAAAACCCAACAAAACATTGCCGCTGAAATCGCCGCCGAGCACATTGCCCTGTTCCGCCCCCATTAACTGCTCGATAACCAACCCTTCTTTCATATCGCGAACCATGTCATCGAAAGAAACCGTGCCGGGTGCGATAACGAAAGCGCTGGGTGACGGAGACGGTAAACCCCGGTCGCGGCTGCCGCTGCCGGTACTTTCTTTGCCAGCCAAAGCGGCGGTCTGTAAATCATACAAGAAATTGGCTACCACACCCTCTTCGATAAGCGGAATGCGGCGGCTGGCTACACCTTCATCATCACAGGGACGGCTTTCCGGCCGGAAGGCAATTGTAGCGTCATCCCGGAGTGACAGCTTCGTATCGAAAACAGTTTCACCCAGTCGCTTACCGATGGGTGAAGCCCCCTCTAAAACCATCTTGCCGTTAAAGGCAGCGATAAGCGGAGAAATCAGTCCGTTAGCCACTCCGTTCGGCGTGAAAATTACCGGCATTAATTTAGTCGGGACGGATGCCTGGGTCTTAGCCAGTTCCAGCTGGCGCAATGTCTCACTTACAACATATCTTATATCCGTTATGGGACGGCAGGAACTTTCTCCCTCACCGACGAATAACATATCGGTACCATGAATGACAGTGCCCTCAACGCCGAGAGAAAATACTGTTTTATTATATTTGGCGTGTCCGCCGCGCGAATTCATCAATTCTAAGGTTACAACACCGCGTCCCACGCCTGCCTGACAGATAATTTCCGGGGTATTAGCTATAAGAGGAGAAATTAGCCCTTCACCGGTTTTTATCATTTGCTCGGGCGTTACCTGCATGACCTGTTCATCATAAATTTCCGCTTCCGGGAATGTGGTTTCATCCGGAAATGCGAATTTTGCCGGCATTCCGAACTCGGCGGTTTCCAGTGCCATCGCTACCAGGTCAATATCCTTATTTTCACCGGAAGACAGTGCATAGCCGATACGGCCGTTTTTAATCAAACGCAGGGCGATAGTCGTGCTTTGCTTACCCTCAACATGCTTCAAACGGTTGGTCTCGAACTGGACGGATGTTTCTTCGACGGAGGTGGTAAAGACTTCCGCCGCTTCCGCAACTTTTTTAGCCCGGGCAAGGATTTTTTCCACTAGCGGCCTCCCACGAGACATTTGCTTATGCGGATATGCGGACTGCCGTTAGAAACTGGCAGCGGCGATTGTCCGCCTTTCCCGCAGCCGCCGCCCTGATTCATATCCAGGTCGTTTCCAATAGCATCGATATTATGCAAAGTAGTAAATACATTTCCGGAAAGCACAACCGGCCGCAGGGCTTCCGCCACTTTACCGTGACGAATCATATAGGCTTCCCCGGAGGAAAAAGTAAACATTTCCATACTGGTCGTGCCGCCGTACCAGTTCTTCGCGTAAACACCCTCTTCGATACCGGAAATCATTTCGTCGAAAGTCGTTTTGCCGGGTTCGATATAGGTATTAGTCATCCTGACGATAGGCGGATAGCGGTAAGTTATCGCCCGGGCGTTACCGGTGGGTTTTTCACCCATTTTTGCCGCGGTTTCGCGGGAATGTAAACGGCCGACCAGTACCCCCTCTTTAATCAAATGGGTTCTAGTGGCCGGGGTACCTTCATCATCATATTTATAGCTGCCGCGCAGTCCGGGCACGGCCGCGCCATCTATGATATTTAGTATCGGCGAACCGAACTTTTTCCCCAGTGTCATAATTTCCCGCATCCGGTCGTTTTCATAAACGAAGTCGGACTCGGATAAATGCCCGAAGGCTTCGTGAACGAAAACTCCGGCCAGAATAGGGTCTAAGATTACGGTATATTCACCGCCCTTAATTTGCGGTGCGGAAAGCAAAGTTACCGCCTGTTTGCCGATTCTTTCGACTTCCGCGTGCTGATTTCTCATAAAAGTAAAATCGCCGGGGCTGCCGGCACTGATACCCGCCTGCTGCACCTCGCCGTTATCCGCGGCAATCGCGGAAATCCGAAGTGTTACATTCATCTTTTCCTGTTCGATAAAACTGCCTGCCGAATTCATAAAAATACTATTTTTCCGGCTGTCGGCATAACCGATGACGGAGGTCTGCAGTTTAGGTGTCCGCCAGAGAATCTCATTATATTCGTCCAGAATCTGCTTCTTTTCGGATAGCGGAATTAAAACCGGGTTCTGCGGCACACCGCTCAGTATTTTATCCAGGACGGGACTAACCGGAGCCAATTGACTTTCTTTCTCCGCTGCCAGGTTAGCCTGACGGACGGCCATTTCGACCCTTTTTTCTAAATCCTCCAGGTTATTAAAGCTGGCGAATCCCCAACCGCCTTTTACCAGGGCGCGGACGTTGCCCCCTACCGAAACATTGCGGCCGATGGATTCCAGCGTTTTGCCGCGGTAGCTAATGAAGCTGCTCTGGCCTTCTTCCAGATGAGCTTCGATATAATCGGCGGGGTATTTTTTTATCAGGTCAGCGAGTTGACGGCTTATTGAGGTAATATCAGACACTTATTTTTTCTCCCGATGTTTAAAGTTTAACAGACCTGCACAGGTATATGTCAATTAAAACAGACCGGAATCACAAGAAGATTCTTCAGTTCTGTCTCTGCTATAATTGAGGTGGAATTATGGGATACAAATTACTCATCCTCGATATAGACGGAACGCTGGTCGGTAAAGACGGTACGGTTTCTCCGGAAGATAAACAGGCCCTGAAGCAAGCAATTGAGGCAGGTGTTATTGTTTCACTTTGCACCGGCCGGGCATTCCAGGGCAGTCTCCGGGTATTAAAAGAATTATCGCTGGACGGCTATCATACTTTTCATGACGGGGCACAAGTATTTAATCCGGATACCGGACATTCGCTGTTCAGCCAACCTCTGAAGCCAGAAGTTATCGGACAGTTAATAGATTGGGCACATCTCCGGGAAATGGATATTGAGCTTTATTCGCTGAGTGCCTACTACAGTGAACGGGAAAACTGGACGACACAGGTGCACCGCAGCTATTTTGATATTCCGGTAGTAATAACCGATTATGACACAATAATCGGAAAAGAAAATATTATCAAGATGCAAACGGTCGTCACCAACCGTGAACAAACAGAAAAAGCAATCGCCTTAAAGAAAGAATTTAACGACCGCTGCCATTTCAGCCCGGTAAAATCGCCTGCTTTCCCGGACGTCGATTTCATCAACATTATATCGCCGGAGGTATCCAAGGGCAAAGCAATCGGGAGATTGGCTACTCATCTGAACATCAAAAAAGAGGAAATAATGGCGATGGGCGATGGGATTAATGATATTCCACTGGTAACGGCAGCCGGACTGGGCATCGCGATGGGTGACGCCCCGGAAGAGCTCAAAAAGGCTGCTAAATACACAACGGCAAGCGTAGAAGAAAGCGGCATAGCTAAAGCATTAAAGAAATTCCTGCTGTAATTATTTACCTTTTTGAAGAGGAAGGAAGAGATGATGCGTTCCTCTCCTCTTCCCTCTTCAGGCTTCTCCCAACTTCTCTGATAAAATACCGTCTTTGCTTAATGTTCACAGGATAATATTCAAGGGCAGGCGGTCTCAATACAGGCTATACAGATACATGCCACCCTTACCGCCACCGAGATATATTACTAATTACAAACCAAGTAATAAATTCTGTGTGGTTGCCAGTATTGTCAGCTTCAGACATATTGTATATAATTGGCACAACGGATTTTAATTGGAAAAGGTTTTAATTAGATTATGAAACTTAGGGTTAGTTATCTCAGAAGAGAATATCTTTCAGGCCAATCACTGACTTATCTAACCGCGGGCATATTTTTACTAAGTTATGTGGATAAAGTAAAACAAGTAAGTTTTATTTTTATTATCGGAATAACATTATGTCTATGGTCTTTCATTTTAATTTTAGTTGCACAACTATCCCATAAAATATCTAAAAAAATGTCTCAACTTAACTTTGATGCATTTCTCACCCCAATAACATTTGCGGCACTATTTTTAGGGATAGCGACAACCACTAACCAACCATACGTTGCTTTAAGATTGTTGCTAGTTTTATTTTGGGTAATATTATGGATACTACTAGGCGGAATTAATATATATAAGAATGTACGAATAGCCTCTAATATACGTGGCACTAATAGAGTTAATATTTTCAGGGTATGTTTAACTATTGAGTATTTTTCGGTGGGAATGGGATATCTGTTTATTCTGAATAAAATAGTTGACCCCAAAATGGCGGATGCATTTATTGCTCTTAATAGATGGTTATATGATCCAATGTTTTATTTTGGGATTGGTATAATTTTTCTAATACCAATCTTAGCTATAACATCAATGAGCGAAGATAAATGATACTCCTCGACGCAAGCATTGAGGTATCACGGGATACCAAATTGGAAGCGACGCAAGCGTCGGGGAATTAAACCCACGAGTGGATTAAGATTATTTATATACTTTCTTCAGTTCTAACGCCTATTATTTATTTGACACTCACCTCTTATAATCTCTAAAATAGTCTATGTGCCGAGGTAGCTCAGCAGGTAGAGCAGTAGACTGAAAATCTATGTGTCCCCAGTCC
>JAFGLR010000157.1 GCA_016927955.1 Dehalococcoidales bacterium | reverse complement strand
TCGTGGTGAAAGTACCCGGTTCCGGAGCCCAGACCACGCGTTCCTTGCCTAAACCGCCGACAATGAGTGGTTCGCCGGTATTGGCAGCAGCATATCCTTCCGTAATCAAACGGCCTAAATTCGGCCCCTGAAGAGTCTCTACGACGATGTGTACGTCCTTGCCCGCGGTAAAGCCGGTGCCCAGTCCGATGACCAGCCGGGCGTCCGTTATTTTCGTATCGGTAGGTTTTTTTATCATACGGCCGTCGATGATTACATCAGGTTTTAAGACTTCCTTAATCGCTGCATTCGGGTCGATAATCAAAGCGATATGGTCGTGTTGCCAGGCTTTTTGAATATCTTTTAAGGTCGGCGGCACCAGTTCGGCAGTAACGCCTTCGATTTCCTTGGTGCCATCGAAAATAGCTTCGGAGAAAGCTGTCCCGCGGCAGACGGCTAAGGCACCGGGTATTTCCGTAAGGCACACTTTAAAATGGGAGCAGTGTAACTTGTGGGCTACTCCGGAGGCAACTTCACCGCCACCCTTAATTAATACTTCTAATTCAGATAGTTTATGCATTGGTACCTCCTGAAAGGACTACTGTTTAATGATTACCAGACGCTCCGGCGGCAAGTACAGGTGGCATTCCTCCCCGTTCGCCGGTAAAGATTGTTCCGATTTTGGGAATAATACCTCGATATAATTTCCCTTATCATTGTTCGTATTAAAATGATAGGTGGCGGTAACGACATTTTCGACAATTCTGGCTACTTTCAATAAAACCGTATTTCCCCCGGTCTGGTTGACTAGCTTTATAAACTCCGGCCGGATGCCCACCGTTATCTGCTGATTTAAGACCAGACCGGCATCATTATTTATAACTTTAAGGTTCTGTCCGAGTTCAGGAACCCGAATAATAGCCTGTGAATCTTTAATCTCGGTAACCGAACCTTCTACCAGGTTCCGGAACCCGATAAGTTTGGCTACCGTACGACTGGCCGGGGCTGTCATCACGATATCCTTATCATTGAACTGAATAATCCTTCCCGATTCATAAATGGCGATGCGGGAACCGAGTTTATAACCCTGAGTAAGGTCGTGGGTAACGAAGAGTATATTTCCCCGGTAGGAGTTCTGTAACTCTAGCAGTTCGAATTCCAACTGTTCCTTCCGCATTACATCGAGTGCGGAAAAAGGTTCATCCAGCAACAGGACTTCCGGTTCCGGTGCCAGAGCCCGCGCTAGAGCTACCCGCTGTTGCTGCCCGGATGATAGCTGTCTGGGATAACGGTTCGCCAGCCCTTTAATGTGCATTTTATCCAATAGTCTGGATACTTTATCGGTGATTTCCTCCTTGGACAAGTGGCGGATACCATAAGAAATATTATTGGCAACGGTCAGGTGGGGAAATAAGGCATAGTGTTGAAATACAAACCCGATATTCCGCTGTTGGGGCGTTAAATTAACGCGTCTTTCAGAATCGAATAACACTCTGCCGTTCAATATGATGTTACCGGCGTCAGGTTTAAGGAGGCCGGCAATCGACTGCAGCGTCATCGTTTTACCGGAGCCCGACGGCCCCAGAATAGCCAGTATTTCGCGGCCGATTGAAAAATTTACTTCCAGGTTAAATCCCGGAAGACTTTTTTTAATGCTTACTTCCAGCAAGAGTACATCCCCCGAAGAATATGGTTATAAAGCGATTGACAAACCAATCCGTTCATCTTACCCCTGTAGTTTTCGGCGCCCTTAATTTCCAGTATGCCAGTGCTGCCAGCGAGATAAAAGAGATTGCCAGCACAATAAGCACTAGAATTATCGCCCGGTCATTGTGCCCTGACTGGATATTGAAATAAATCGCTACCGGAATAGTAGCCGTTTTGCCGGGGATATTACCGGCGAGTATGAGAGTAGCCCCGAATTCACCAAGCGCTCGGGCAAAGGCCAGGATAGTAGCAGCAATGACGGCCGGCCAGGCCATAGGCATCGTGACCGTCCAGAAAATTTTCCACTCACTGGCCCCCAGCGTCCGGGCAGCGTCTTCAACATTGATATCAACCTGCTCGAAACCGGCCCGGGTAGACATGTACATCAGAGGAAAAGTCATTATCACCGCAGCGACAACCGTAGCCGGCCACGAGAAAACAATCGTTACATCGACTAACGATAACAGCTGCCCCAATGGTCCGTTCTTACCGAATAATAGTAAAAGGCCGAAGCCTACTACGGTTGGCGGTAGTACCAGAGGTAATAAAAATATCCCATCAATCAAGCTTTTAAACTTGCCGTGATATCTGGCCATCCATCTGGCAGCAGCAATACCTATGAAGAAGGTAATTACCGTCGTAGTCAGAACAGTCTTGCAGGATATCCACAATGGAGCAAGGTATGATTCCGTCATTTTCCCATCTTACAGCGCAGGGCTAACGATCACTTTATTTACTGGCTTACTACGCTGAAACCATATTCCTCAAAAATGCCTTTAGCTTCATCACTGAACAAGAAATCTATATAAGCCTGACCCGCAGCTACTTTGGTACTGTCTTTAATAATAGCTACGGGATAGACAATCTTACTATTGATTTCATACGGAGCATCAGCTACTATTTTTACTCCATCGGTAATGGCAGCGTCGGTAGAATAGACGATACCGGCATCGACATTACCGCCTTCGACATATGCTAAAACCTGGCGTACATCACTGCCGAATATTAGCTTCGGCTGTAATTGTTCGTATATACCGAGTAATTCAAGGGCCTGTTTACCGTACGTTCCCGCCGGAACAAACTCGGGGTCACCAATTGCAACCTGTTTCACTTCATCCCTCAACAGGTCCATGAAACTGGTGATGTTCAGCGAGCTATCGCTCGGTACCACCATGACAACTTTATTGTTCAGTAAATTCTGCCGGGTATCATCTATAATCAGCCCGCTATCCTGTAAGGCGTTCATCTGTTTAGCAGCTGCCGATATAAAAACATCCGCCGGAGCACCCTGCTCAATCTGTTGCTGTAATGTTCCGGATGAGGCAAAGTTAATCAATATCGTAACGTTTTTATTCGCCTCCATGTATCCATTATTAACGGCCTGGAGTGCGTCAGTCAAACTGGCAGCAGCAGAAACGTTTAATTCCACGGGCTCATCTGAAGTATAGGTTGGATTAGAGGGGCTACAGCTGCCTATTATAAATGGAATAATCAAGGATAGCAGTAATATAAAAGGTACCGCAAGCTTAAATTTGGTAAGTGTTTTCAAGTCAGACTCCTTTTTTTACCTATATTATTAACGATATAACAATAAACCAATATTAGCAATGATATAGGTATTTTGTCAAGCTGAACGGAATGTAAAATAAGGTATTATCCGGGTATATTCCGAAATATGATATTTATATTGAATATTTTAGTATTTGACTCGATAAATTTGTGTTGTATAATGTAACGAGATTCTTGAGGATATTAATATGAATAAGACGGAAGAACACGCTTATCACGTTCGTAAAGTACGGCGGTTTTCCCATGACCCGCAGCCGGGTTACGTTATAAAAGGCCGAGTCTGGCTGGAAAAAGACGGTGAGCTTTATCTAGGCTG
This sequence comes from Dehalococcoidales bacterium, assembly GCA_016927955.1. Lineage (GTDB taxonomy): Bacteria > Chloroflexota > Dehalococcoidia > Dehalococcoidales > JAFGLR01 > JAFGLR01. The sequence goes on along the minus strand of JAFGLR010000157.1, from coordinate 3,717 downwards.
GGGGCGGATAAAACTGCTGGAAAACATCGATAAATTCGGTTCGATAGCTTCGGCGGCCCAGGCAATGGGTCTGGGCTACCGTAATGCCTGGCTCTGGGTACAGGCTATGAACCGTTTAGCCCCATCACCGCTTATAGAAGTAGTTACCGGCGGCACGGGCGGCAGCCACGCGAAGCTAACCGATGAAGGCCATAAGGCAGTTGCCGAATACAAACAACTCCACGAAAAGCTACAGGAAGCACTGAAGTAATAACACTGCGTATTGTTAAGTCACATTAGCTTATTTATTAATACTTTACATAAACAGACGCAAGGTGAAATGAGAAAAAAGAGCTAATATTGCCCCTCTCTGCTGAGAGGATACATCAAAAAAGAAGAAAGCTACGTAGCGATTCCCTATCCTGATGGAAATAACACGCTTATGCTTAATAAGTTAGGTATTATTTGCTTGCAAGAAGGTGCCCTTTATATTAGACTATGTGCAAATTAGCGCCAACTGGAGATGGAAAATGGTCTGGCAAAAAGAAGTCGATGAACTGAAACGCAGACGTGAACTGGCTAAAGAGATGGGAGGGCTTGATGGTATAGCTAGACAGCGCCGTCGGGGAAGACTTACTGCCAGAGAACGGATTGATTTGCTGCTTGACGGGAATTCATTTCATGAAATTGGCTCCGTTGCCGGTAGCGCCGAATATGACGACAAGGGTGATATGAAATCCTTTACCCACATGAATCACGTTATTGGATTTGGGAAGATAAATGGTAGAAGGGTATGCGTTGATGCCGGAGATTTCACAATCCACGGGGCCGTAATGGACCCGGTTGCACATATGGGGGAGCTTATTACGGAGCAGATGGCACTGGAGCGGCGAGTTCCTCTTATCAAATTGCTTGATTCAGGCGGGGGAAGCGTTCTGCAGATTGAAAAAAGGGGGCGTACTCATTTGCTGGGATATCCCCATGGTTTTATCGATGATGCCAGTACTGTAGTAAAGCTAATGGCACAGGCTCCGGTTGTTTCAGCAGCTCTTGGTACCTTAGGCGGGGCACCCCCGGTAATAGCGGCATCTTCTCACTGGAGTATTATGACGAAGAACTCCGAGCTATTTGTTGCCGGGCCCCCATTAGTAAAACAAGCACTAGGTATTGATATTACGAGAGAGAATCTAGGCAACTATAAGGTTCACGCTTATCAAAGTGGCGTAATCGACAACGTGGCTGAGGACGAAAAAGACGCTTTCCGGCAGATAAGACTCTTTTTGAGCTACTTGCCGCAGAATGTCTGGCAGCAGCCTCCTCGCGTTCAAACCGGAGACGACCCAAATAGACGTGATGATGAATTACTTTCTATCATACCCAGAGACCGCAGGAAGTCATACGATATGCACCGGTTAATAGGCCATATCGTCGATATAGACTCGGTCTTTGAGCTTTCTCCATTCTACGGAAGGTCTTTAATAACCGTTTTGGCACGTATGGATGGTTACCCGGTTGCTATAATGGCAAACGACTGCAGATGGTTTGGCGGGGCAATGACTGTAGCGGCTTGTGAAAAGATGACACGGTTTGTTGATTTTGCGGACACATTTCATCTTCCCGTCATATACCTGGCTGATTGCCCGGGCTTTATGATAGGTCCTCAGTCCGAAAAAGAAGGTATAGAACGAAAGGCGGCCCGGCTAAGTTTCACCTTACAACAGATGACTGTGCCCGGAATACCCATAATGTTAAAACGTTCCTACGGCGTAGCCGGTGCTTTATGTGCGGCTGTCTCAAGTTTGAAGCTTCGCTACGCCTGGCCATCAGGAGAATGGGGTTCCCTGCCCATAGAGGGGGGTGTCATGGCTGCCTATCGGCAGGAAATTGAAAATGCGCCTGACCCGGAAGCAAAGCGTACTGAAATAGAGAATCGTCTTGCACGACTACGTTCACCTTTCCGGACGGCCGAGGCATTCGAAGTTGAAGAGATTATAGACCCCCGGGATACCAGGCAAATCTTATGTGAGTTTGTAGGAAACGCCTGGGAAATTACCGCGACTCAGCTTGGCATTAAGTCACGTGTTGGGATAAGACCGTAGCCGGAAAATGGCAGTAATATTTTACCCTGGCCATACATTCGCCTAACATACTAAGCAGGTATATAAGAGCGCCATTATCCTAAAAATAATACGATGTATAACTACGTAACAAAAGCTTGCTTATGACTTAATAAAATAGTAAAAAGTTTATTAATAAAATAATGGGGTGTTTTTGCTAACCCCGGTATTATTCGCTTACTTCGTTTCTTTCTTGATATATTGCTTGCCGGTTACGACGGTGAAATGGAAGACGGGGCGGTCGACCCGTAACAGGACCAGCGGACAGTGTTTCAACCCGGCCGGTACGAAAATCATCGCGGAGCGGGTGATGATATGCCGCTCGTCTTCAAGCCAGATTTCGACCTCGGCGTTAAGATTCTCGGGATCGTCCGGATTACTACCGAAAAAGCCTATGATTTCATCGTCATGCTCGTGGATATGCGGCACATTCTCCAGAGCCTTGGCTGCCGTATGGAACCAGGAGGTATTCATATGGAAAGCCCCGGGAACCACGTGCTCGTCCATCCAGAGAATGCGACGGGCATATTTATTGTAGTCCTTAACAATGGCCTGTTTTTCCGGCGGTATTTTAAGTTCCGTGACGATTAAATTCTCGTATTTGGTATCCGGCATAACTCACCTCTATAAAGATAATTAAATTACAAACAAGTCCAGTCCGCCCAGCATATTTACTACTGTACCGGTCATGTATCGAGCTTTGTCGGAAACAGAAAAAGCGACGGCATCGGCAATTTCCTGCGGTTCGGCAAGCCGGCGGGCAAGGAGTTTTTTCTCCAGTTTTTCTCTGATATCATCGGACATCGGGGCATCCGTTTTCGCCACGCCGACCGCCACGCAGTTACAGGTAATGTTATATCTGGCACCCTCGAGAGCGACTGATTTAGCCAGGCCGATAACACCGGCTTTAGCGGCACTGTAAGCGCTCTGTCCGACGCCACCCATCATGCCGGCCACCGAAGTAATATTTACGATGCGTCCGTATTTTGCTGCATACATATCATCCCAGCAGGCCTTGATGCAATGGAAAGCGGAAAAAAGGGTCGTGTAAACATTATTATGCCACATATCCATGTCTGTTTTGGCAATCGAAATGAACTGTCCCATCTGGGCGGCGTTATTAATAAGTATACCGACCGGCCCCAGGGCATTTCTAACTTCGGCTACAGCTCTCTGTACATCAGCGAAATCATTTACGTCCATTCTGACCGCAATGGATTTGCGGCCGAGGGCTTTGATTTCATCAGCGACTGCTTGAGCCCCTTCGAAGTTAGACTTGCCGGTTACGGCAACATCAGCACCCTCTTTAGCCAGGGTTAAGGCGGTGGCTCTGCCGATACCTTTAGCGTGAGAAGCCCCGGTTACCAAAGCAACTCTTCCCTCTAATGACATATTACAATCTCCTTTTATTCGGTATGCGACCCTAAACAAGAATGGAAAATGAGAAATATTACGGATGGGTCGCCAACATTATAACAACGGAAAAACGCCGAAAGCAAAAACGGGTAATGGGAAAAACAAGAGAGGCGGCTGAATGAAGTGACCCCCAAAAGTTAGACACTTTTATTATAGGGCAGTAAGGGCTTGTCGTCGGTGAATAGCGGGCGGTAAGCCCTTTAGC
>JAFGLR010000156.1 GCA_016927955.1 Dehalococcoidales bacterium | reverse complement strand
AGCTAAAATCGTAGGTTACGTTCCTAACGGATATATGCCGGAGGAGTTAGTTTGGGCTGGCGGAGCTATTCCGGTCGGACTTATCCATGGCGGCGACCATGAAGCAATAATGGCTTCGGAGGCTTATCTTTTCCGTTTGCTCGATTCCTATTGCCGCTCTCAAATTGGTTATCGTGCTCTAGGAAAGGAGCCGCTCTACCAATTACCCGATCTGCTCGTAGTGCCCATTACGGATAGAAATGTCACAGCGATTGCCGATAGCTGGGAACTCTCTACCAAAGTCGCCGTGTTTAAATACGGGGTTCCTAGGTATAAGGGAATCAAACATGCCCTCGACTATTACATAGGTGGGTTAAATTTACTTAAGCAAAAACTGGAAAATTTAACCGGAATTGAAATCAAGAATGACAAGCTGAAAGAAGAACTGGAATTATCTAATAAAATTAACCGCCTTTTAGAAACGATAAGCTTCGCTCGTAAATCTCAACCTCCGGGTATCAGCGGTAAGGATTTTTTCAGACTGAACCACGCCGGATATTACGCCGATAGAAATGTTCTGCTGTCAGCTCTGGAGTCCATCTCCCAAGAGATAACCGAAGGGAAGTACGTCCAAAAACCGGGAGTAAGGATTATGCTGGTGGGCTCAACTATCGCCGAAGGAGACAATAACCTTGTTGATTTGTTGGAGCAGGCTGGCGGTAATATTGTTATCGAGGATTTCAGTGAAGGAATAAGACCTTACCAACAGATGATTGAGACTGACGGCGATTTGTTGAGAAACATAGCCGAGTCTGCTATGGAAAAGAGAGTTCCCCCGGCGCTATTCCATAACGTGATGAAAGAAAGATTTGATTATTTTTTCAAGTTGATTAAAGACTTTAAAGTAGATGGTGTTATCTGGTATTCGATGATGTATCGAGACAGTTACGACCGGGAGGGACTGTTTTTCTCCCGCATATTGGATAAAGAAGCCGGAATTCCTCTCCTTAAAATTAATACTGATTATGATACTGCTGAAACAGAACAAATGCGTACAAAAATTGAGACTTTTATCGAAATAGTAAAGCAGGGGAGATAGGTATGTATTCAGAATTTTTACGGCTTTGCGGTTTTACTCAGGAAGAAATGGAGAAAGAAAAACCTAGAATAGATAAGGCTTTTCAAATTTGGGGGATTAACGCTGATGATACCACGTTTGCCGCAGAGAGAATCAAGAAATATTTTGACCTGGAATTAACCGGTATGACAAAAATCCGCCGTTTGTGGATTAAAGAGTTTGTAGATATGACACTGGCCAAAATTGAAGGGAAAAAAATAATTTATTCATCTCTTCCGACTGTAAGTCAGCTTGTCGCTGCGATGACCAATGTTTCCGAAACAGTATTATGCACGGTTCCCGAGCAAGTAATTATGACTGTCATAGGACAATTCTTCGGCAAATTGGGGCCGGTACTGGAATTTGCAGAAAAGACCTATTTACCGCCCGGACAGGCTCATTGCCCATATCTGCAAACCCATTTAGCCAGTATACTCAGCGGTATGGTGCCCACTCCTGATCTTCTGATATCTGTGGGTATTGCTTGCGAACAGGCCGGTAAAACCGATGAAATAATCCAGTATCTCAAAGGGACCACAGTAGTACACATTGATAGCTGCAACGACGAGCGTGGTGATACCTGGCCGTACCCTGACGAACGGAGAGTTAAATACCTCGGCCAGGAAATAAAAAATGCCGCCGAAGTATTTCAGCAGGTTACCGGTTTCGAGCTGACCGAAGAGGCTATCAATAACGGCCTTTCGATATGGAGCCGCCTCAATACCGTTATCGATAAGGTACAAGACCTCAGAGAAAAAACCGACCCCATACCGATGAGCCATAAGGACTGGCACCTTGTTTTTGAGACGGGTACCCTCTCCTCCGGGAAAACCGTTAAAGAAGCTATGGATGCCGTGGAAACTCTGCTGCAAGAAATTCAGGAACGGGTCGACCAGGGTAAAGGAGTGGTCAAAAAGGGTGCCCCCAGGGTGATTAATTCCTTCGGCAGCACCAGCGACCCAGCGGTTACCGAGGTGGTGGAAAAAGCCGGTCTGGCTTCGATTATGGGGAATATGGCCCCCTCGGCCAGACGGGAAAAAAGGTCGTCCGATATGTATCATTCTGTTTGGGACCAGATTGCGGCCAAGAACTTGAACATCCCCTTGAATGCTTCGGCGGCATTAACCATAGATAATTTGAAGAACCTATGCGAGAGTAACAAGGTGGATGGATTAATCATCGCGGCTTTGGTCAAGTGCCGGAGTCAAGCTATCCATCCACGCAAGGCTAAGGATATAATTGAAAAAGAACTCGGGATTCCGGTACTTGCTTTAGAGTTCGATAACCTCGATAGCCGGGAGTACACCGCAGAGTATTTACGGTCCAGAGTGGAACCTTTTGCCGAAATGATAAAGGCCAAGAAGAAAAGAATTTGAAAGGTTAATAAATGAATCCAGTAGCTGGTGTTGATATCGGTGCCGGGACGGCCAAGGCAGTAATATTGGCTGAACGCAAAATTATCTCCTATTCGGTACGGCCTACCGGGGGCGACTCGGTAGACGCTGCCGAAAAAACCCTCGAGGAAGCTTTACAGAAGGCTGGCCTCGTATTTAAAGACCTCAAGCAGATTATTTCTACCGGTTACAGCCGCAACATCGTTCAGTTCGCCCATAAGACTATGACCGAGATTACGTGCCATGCACGGGGGGCTAACTATCTTGTTCCCGAAGCCCGTACCGTTATCGATATCGGCTGCCAGGATAGTAAAGCTATCCGGATTAACGACCGGGGTATGGTAACCAATTTTTTGATGAATGATAAATGCGCCGCCGGTACCGGCCGCTTTATCGAAGTCATCGCCCAGGCACTTGGTTTAAAAATTGAAGAGGTGGGGCCTACTGCCTTAATAAGTAAAAACCACTGCGAAATAAGCAGCACCTGTACCGTATTTGCTGAAACTGAAATAGTCGCCCAGCGTGCTCAGGGCAGAAACCGAGAGGATTTAATCGCCGGCGCCCTCAAGGCTATTGCTAAAAGAGTCGGCATAATGGCGATCGGTATCGGTGTGATGGAAAAGGTAGTATTTACCGGCGGCGTGGCTAAAAATATTGGTGTCAAGAAAGCCCTGGATGAGACCCTCGGCATAGACTTAATCATTCCCGTAGAGCCGCAGATTGTCGGGGCTTTGGGGGCAGCCATTTTCGCCGATGACGAATTAGAATGATTCTCCTCGGTTACCTATCTAACTTATTTTTTAACCAAAGACGTTAATTTAAATACACCATAGGTAAACCGACTGTCCAATATTTTCGATCTTGGCGATATACTTTCTTATCTTCTTTTTTTTTATTATATCTGAGTCGGCCTATATTATCCGTTAACCTATTCTGTTTCGCCTTTGTATTTATAACATGACACCATGTCAATACTGGGTGACTGTTATTGCAGCCCTTTCCCAATAATCCACATGGGGTGTTTGTGCGCTTTGTAGAGAGATGGGGCAGTTCCTAGCTTATCCATATCCACCAGCGGTCTAAACTTCCCCTTCGCTTGGGCAGCTCTTAAAGGTGTTAAGATAAAATCCGTGTGTGTCGTCGTGAACGGTTCCATCAGTTTGTTGAATTCATCTTCATCGATGGCACCTGTTGGACAAAGTCGAGCACAAAACTCACAATCGATACACGGTTTGGCAATTATAGGAGGGTTCATGGAAAGGTCGATACCGTATACCGGACAGTTTTCCATACAGAGACGGCATTCCGGATACAGGCACTTATCCTTATGGAATTTGACCAGTGATTTAAACGTTCGTTCGAGTAAAGACGGGTCCAGGTCTTCTTTTGTTACATCTTCCGGCCAGGAAGGTACCGGTGGGATAAGCTCAACGTGTCCGGCGTGTATTTTTTGGCTGAGTTTAACCATTTCAGAACCATACGACTCAGCTTCTTCTAAATCGATTTCATCAGGATGACCATTGGTCGGATATGGCTGCGGCATCGCCGAGATATATACCGTACCGTACCAACCACGCGTACTTATTACAAACAAACCCCTGCGGTTCAATTTCCGTACGATATCGGGATAATACATTTCAGGATGAGTACCATGGCTGCAAAATGAAAAAATATGCTT
>JAFGLR010000155.1 GCA_016927955.1 Dehalococcoidales bacterium | reverse complement strand
TGCACCGGCTAGGCCCTTGCCCGATACACCGTCACTCTTTCAGGCCGGTAAAGGAAGCTGCCGTTGAGTCGTAAAGAAACGGGGCAACAGGGCGAAATACTAGCACAAAAGTACCTCATAAAACATGGCTATAAAATTCTCGAGACTAACTACCGCAGCCGTTATGGCGAAATCGACATTATCTCTAAATATAAAAGTGTACTGGTTTTTACCGAAGTCCGGACTAAAAATAACCTGGGATTCGGCACTCCGGAAGAATCGGTTACTGAAGCGAAGGCCACCCGTCTCAGGAACACCGCTTACTATTATCTGGAAACCCACGAGAAATTACCGGAACAATGGAGAATCGATTTAATCGCTATCGAACTTAATGACAAAGGTAAAGTCACCCGGATTAATCTGGTCGAGAGTGCGATAGAAGAAGGGTAATCTCGATATACCGTTTAACATTTTTAATTATTGATGTGCTAAGATAACAGTATGTCGCAGGACTTGAGAATTATCGATGAAAATCTGAACCGGCTTAGTGAGGGATTACGTGTTCTGGAAGACATATCCCGGATGCTCCTGAACGATTCCGGACTGACCCGGCAGTTTAAAACATTACGCCACGACCTTATCAGGGCTGATTTATCCTTAAATAAGCGACTCATCGAATCCCGAGATTCTGTTAACGATATCGGTGCGTCAATGACTGTCCCAGGTGAAGCAACCCGTAAAAACCTTCCGGACATTCTCGTGGCTAACGCCAAACGGGCTCAGGAGTCGTTGCGAGTACTGGAAGAACTAGCCAAACTCCCTACCGTAAATTTCGATTCCGAAAAATATAAGCAAGCCCGTTTTACTCTCTATACCCTTGAGCGTAACTTGCTTTCTAAATTACTCAGAGATGACAAGTTAAAAAAGCTTAACGGTATTTACGTGGTTATCGATATTGATACTCTACAGGACCGCGACCCGGTTAAAATAACCCGCCTGGTTATTAAAGGCGGAGCGAAGACAATTCAACTAAGAGACAAAACCGGCAATAAAAGAGGAATGTTACATCTTGCCCGAGAACTGCAACAACTTTGTATTGAAAATGATGTATTATTTATTGTCAATGATTATCTGGATATAGCCCTGGCGGCTAACGCTGACGGCCTTCATATCGGACAAGATGACCTGCCCATACCGGAAGCCCGTAAAATATTACCAATTGATAAAATAATCGGTTGCTCGGCGACCACGTTCGACCAGGCCGTCGCTGCCGCCACCACAGGTGCTGATTATATCGGCCTAGGGGCAGTATTCCCCACAACCTCGAAAACAGAGATTGACGTCTGCGGCCTGAAAGTATTAAAACAGGTAACCGATGAAATAAATATACCGGTAGTAGCAATTGGGGGGATTAAAAAAAGCAACCTCCTTCAGATAATGGATGCCGGTGCTAATGCAGCCGCTGTTATTAGTGCCATATTGCAGGCTGAAGACCCCGAAGCTGCTACCCGTGAACTGGTAGGTATTATAAATGACAGATAAACCGACACGGAATATTGAAGCAATCACTAACGATATCCGCCTGATTTTTACTTCTCGCGATAAGGCACGGGAAAAGGCATTGCCCCTTTGCCGGGAAATAATCCGGTATGCCAGCACTACCATCCGGGCGGTACACCGCCAGGAATTAAAATCAGCTGCTTCACTATTAAAAGAAGCTACTGCCTTACTGAAAAACGCCCAGCAATATACCAATTCGTGCGGAGTTGCCAATACTGCTTACTTAAGAGACGCCGAGAAAGAGTACGCTGAAGCCAGTATCGTACTGGCTTTAGTATCCGGAATGTCGCTACCCACTCCTGACGACCTGCATATCGACCCATCTTCGTATTTGAATGGTCTGGGAGAAGCCGTAGGTGAGTTACGACGGTATTTACTGGATAATATCCGTAAAGGTGACCTCTCCAGGGGCGAGGAACTACTGGAAATGATGGACGATATTTATAGCGTACTGGTTACCGTTGACTTTCCGGACGCGATTACCGGCGGTCTACGCCGCACCACTGATATGGTCAGAGGCGTTCTGGAAAAGACACGTAGCGATTTGACGCTGGTTATCCAGCAGAAGAACCTGGAAAACCGGCTTGATAAATTCGATAAGGAACCGGAATAATCAGCTATTTCATCCTGAGAAAGGGATTCGACTGCTTTTCCGCACGGATAGTCGTCTCCGGACCGTGACCGGGAAAGACCATCGTATCATCCGGCAATACCATCAACTTGGTGAAGATATTCTCCATCAACTGTTCGTAATTACCGCCCAAGTCCGTACGTCCGATGCTGCCGTTAAAAAGAGTATCTCCGCAAAATAATGTCCGTTGCCCATATAAACAAATACCGCCGGGACTATGCCCGGGAGTGGTAATAACGCTGAAACTCAAATCACCGACAATTAGATTTTCCCCTCCGTTCAATAAACGATCGGATGGTAAGACTCGGAGTAGACTATCGGCATCAGAACTGTGTATCGCAACCGAGGCACCGGTAGCTCTCCGGACATCTTCAACGGCTCCGGTATGGTCCATATGCCCGTGCGTAATGGCAATCAATTTAATAGTAAGCCCACCCTTATTTATAGTTCGTAATATTGCTTCGGCTTCCGCACCCGGGTCTATAACCATACCTTCTTTAGTTTTATCGCAACCAACAATATAACAATTAGTGCCATACATTCCTAATTCCAGCTTCGCCAGTAGCATTCTTTTCTCCTGTTTTAACTTATAATTTAATTTTACCATCAACCAGATTACCCCGGCAAAATATTTTAATCTATTTTAAGTAACATCGTATGTTTTTTTAGGTAGAAATACGTATACCGTTGGCATTCAGAAATAGCTAATATTATCTCGTATAAATTATCGTAAATGTCTAAATTAAAGATTAAATGAGATATTTTAATGAACCGCGCTTACGTATTATTTCATACAAAAACCATGAATGTTAGAAAAGTAACACGGACTTTACAAGATAAAGCCGGCGTGATAATGGTCGATGTTCTTGAAGACCAACCCTCTGTAATGATTGTAGTACAAGCTTCATCACGCTTGAGATTAGCGGAAATGACAGTTAAAGCCATAGCCTCCGTTGAAGACTTGACCGAAGGAATTTTCCTGATGCCAACACTGAAGCACATGAATCGTTATGCTGTAGAGATAGCCACGTCATTCAGCAATAACTGAATAAGAAGAACCATTAAGGAAATAGCTTTTATCTGCTTGAAATACTTTAATCTGATTTTTGTAGTTATGATTTTTTAAATACCACAAACGGAGGTTTAATTTGTATCAAAAGATCCTAGCCCCGCTGGACGGTTCGGAACTTGCCGAATCTACTCTGGAGCATTTAAGAAATTTCGTCTTGGTATTTCATATTCCTGAAGTAGTAATACTCCGAGTAGTCGAACCTTTACCGGCACAAACTATAGGAACTCTGGCCAGAGTCACCAGCTCGATATTAACCAATATGGAAAACGAGAATAAAAATGCAGCCCAGCGTTATATTCAAAACGTCGCTAAACAGTTAGAAACAGATGGTATCAATGCTACACCTGTAGTATTGGAAGGGAACCCTGCTGAAGAGATACTAAAATATGCTAAAAACAATAATATCGACTTGATAATTATGAGCACGCACGGCCGTTCCGGGATTAAACGCTGGCTTATGGGTAGTGTTGCCAACCGTATTTTGGAACATTCTTCTATTCCGGTAATGACAATAGTTCCGAAAGGGATACGCAGTTAATATCCTTTAGTATTACATAATTAATCTGGATGAATTAGTAATGCATATTGTTATAGTGATATAATTATTCAGGAGTTTAGATGAGGGGACGGGGTAGATACCTACTTGCACAACAGAGCCCTGGATACAAATCCAGGGCTCTATCTTTTATCTATACCTAGGGAAACTAAGTATGCATAGTATCAAGGCTTATAATATTCTAATCGAAAATAAAAACATTCGTTACTATCAAGGCGGCCAAGGTGAACCTTTATTAATTATCCACGGCGGCAATAGCCACGCCCGTATTTGGGTCAAGAATATGAAGGAACTTTACCGTAATTACACAGTTTATATTCCAGACCTGCCTGGCTTCGGAATGAGTCAGCCATTTAAAGGCAATTACTATGTTCCGGAACTTACGGACTTCATTAGTAAATTCATTACCGGTATCGGTTTAGAAAAATTCAACTTAATGGGACATTCACTCGGCGGTGCCGTTGCTACTACATACGCGCTTCAATTCCCGGAAAAAGTTAAGAGGCTGGTAGTTATTGATAGTATGTGCTTCGGCCAAGAAATTGCCCTCTGGGTTAGAGTTTTTTCAACACCGACTTTTTGCCTTTCGATAGGCAAAACTCTGGTGTCGATATTCAAAGGTATAAAGTGGCTAACTGAAGCTGTATTCCGCTCGATAGAATTTATAATACCTTTTTCTGAAGCCAGTCTGATTATCGGCTGCAGCGCGGTAAACTTCCAAAGCCAAAGTGTGGTATTAAAACACCGGTTATCGGAAATAGTTACGCCGACATTGGTTGTCTGGGGTAAAAACGACCGTGTGGTACCTATTAAGCAGGCTTACGCAGCCGCAACTGTGATTCCAAACTGCCAGTTAATGGTATTAAAAGGCGGCCACTCTGCCTATGCTGGGAATTTTGATTTTTCAGTTGGTTTAAACCGATTTTTGAGTGAAAATTAGCAGGTCGTAAACTGGCGGAGAGGGTGGGATTCGAACCCACGTCCCGATAAATCGGGAACCGCTTTTCGAGAGCGGCACCATCGGCCTCTCGGTCACCTCTCCATGAAGCTAATTCAGAGTTTTAAGGCTTGATAATAAATAGTATTGCACTAATATTTTAAATTGCGACCTTTTCATTATAGCCAACTTGAATAGTATCATCAAACCATTTTATGACCGTCAGCAGTGATACGACATATTATGATATTGATACGCAGGATGCATTTAGTGATTTATGGGGCTTGTGGTGTACCGGCACGTTCGAGTTGTATTGTATAGGTTTGCCCATCAGTTTCTATTTTAACGTTACCATTAACATCCGTACCGTAAATTTGAGTACCAATATCATATAAATTAGTTAATGCCTCCTGATGCGGATGTCCGTATATGTTCCCGGTAGCGGCCATGTAGACAGCCACTTCCGGCCTAATAACAGCCAGAAATTCCAGAGAAGATGCCGTACGCGAGCAATGATGGCCTACTTTTAATATTTCAACATCCGGAAGAATTTGTTCTTCAGCATTAAGCATAGCTTCTTCTGCCTCTACCTCTGCATCACCTTCAAACATAAAGTCGATATCTCCATATCTTAACCAGAGTACTAGGCTGTTGTTATTCGATGTCCCAGTTGGAAATTCAGGATTCATAACTGTAAATGACAGTTTACCCGCAGTAATAATATTCCCCCGCTTTCCAATATAAACCTCCGCTCCCTCATTATTTACAGCGGCCATAAAACTATTATAAGTAACAGATGTACTGGTATCGCCGCTATGCCAGATTTGCCCTACGTTAAAGGTATTAAGTAAATCCGCCAGCCCGCCAATATGATCGGCATGAGCGTGAGTTGCCACCATAACTTCCAGGGATCCATTAACGTACTGTTGCAGGAATGACGTTACGCCGGGTGAAGTACTTCCTCCATCGATTAGCACTTCGGTAGTGCCATAGTCTAATAATATCGCGTCACCTTGACCGACATCGATAAAGTAGACCTTCAAATTATTATTAGTAGTTGTCGTTTCCGGAATAATACAGCTGGCCTGGGATAACCCGATCACCAGCAAAATACCTAGTAGAAAGAACAATAAGAATCTTTTCATACCCATGAATACCTGTCCATTCACCTATAGTTTAACCTAATAATATTGTCTTAATAATACCTTTTACAAACCCAGAATTCTAAATCGTCATTTGAAACTGCACCCTAAATTCAGCTATACTAAATCCAGTACGAAAGTCAATAATCGTACAATGTTTTTCAGGAAGGTGTGGAGTTGGAGCAACGTCATTACAAATATGAGAGTTTTATTCCCAAGTATTACAATGTCACCACTAAACTAATTGATGAAGTGGTATCCGAAGGTAAAAGTGATAAAATCGCCGTCTATTATCAAGACAAAACCTATACGTACCGCGATATGCAAAACATGATTAACCAGGTCGGCAATGCGTTACATATCCTGGGCGTTCATATGGAAGAGCGCGTTATGCTGGTTATGAAAGACTCACCGGAAGCTATGGCAAGCTTCTTTGGAGCTATTAAAATCGGAGCGGTTCCGATTCCGATGAATACAATGTATACACCGGATGATTTCCGTTTATTGTTAAATAATAGCCGGGCTCGCACAATAATCGCCGATGATGAATATATCGATAATATCGAGGGATTTAAAGAGAAGCTATTGTACCTTGAAAACACTATTATCGTCGGTAAAAAGACCAAGTCGAATCATATCGGTTTCCATGATATTGTCGACCGTTGTTCGGACAAATTGAATGTAGCCTATACTACTTACGAAGATTCTGCCTTCTGGAATTATACTTCGGGCAGTACCGGTGTACCCAAAGCCGCCGTTCATTTACAGCATGATGTTTTCACCTGTGTCGACAGCTATGCTAAAGCTACGTTAGGCTTAAACGAAAACGATATTATGCTTTCAGGGTCAAAGTTCTTCTTTGCTTACGGTTTAGGCAATAGTTTCTTTTACCCCATGGGTGTCCATGGTTCGGTAGTATTGCTACCCGAAAGACCGTTGGCCGATACAATATTCGCAACCATCGAAAAATACCGCCCGACCGTATTTTTCGGCATTCCCACTTTATACGCTAATATGTTAGAAGCAGCCGATAGCGGCAAGAAATATGACATCTCCTCATTACGTATTTGCACCTCAGCCGGAGAAGCTCTTCCGAAAGAAATATTTAAAGCTTGGAAGAAAAAATTCGGTCTGGAAATTCTTGATGGTATCGGTTCGACGGAATTGTTACACATCTTCATTTCCAACCGTCCGGGCGACGTTAAACCGGGTAGCTCCGGTAAAATAGTACCGGGATATGTTGCCAAAATTGTTGATGATAAAGGCAAAGAAGTACCGGATGGTGAAGTCGGTAACCTTCAGGTCAAAGGCGAATCAACCGCTGCGTATTATTACCGCCATCATGATAAAACTAAGACTTCTATGTTAGGTGATTATTTCAACACTGGCGATAAATATTATCGTGATGCCGAAGGTTATTATTACTATTGTGGCCGCGGTGATGATATGCTTAAGGTCGGCGGTATCTGGGTCTCCCCGATTGAAATAGAAGACGCCATCATCTCCCATCCTGCCGTTAAAGAAGCCGCTGTAGTATCTAAAGGCGATGAGCACCTGCTGATTAAACCGAAAGCCTATGTTGTGTTGAAAAAAGGACAGAAGCCTTCAGACGAATTAGCCAAAGATATACAGGCTTTCGTAAAGAAAACGATTGCTCCTTACAAGTATCCTCGCTGGGTCGAATTCGTTGCGGACTTACCCAAGACTTCAACGGGTAAGATACAGCGCTACAAGCTGCGTGAATAATACTTCGGTCTGTTTATACAAAAGAGGCGGGTAAGTGAACTGCACCCCTAAAGTTGGACAGTATGATATACTGAAAAAACTTTGGGGGTGTATTTTTTTATGCCGAAAGGGAAATCATTTT
>JAFGLR010000154.1 GCA_016927955.1 Dehalococcoidales bacterium | reverse complement strand
GATTCCGGAAAACAGCTGATACCTAACAGAGTGGTGATAACCGGAATCTGAGCAGTTTCCGCCAGCGATTTCAATTCAGCAAAAGCACCGGAAATATTAACGCCTCGGCCGGCAATAATAACCGGCTGTCTGGCTTCATTGATAAGTTTTGCAGCTCTTTTTATTTGCTCTTTATGCCCCTCGGATACCGGTTTATACCCGCTGGCCATCTCTATCTTGCTCGGATAATGGAACTCTGCCGGGTCTATCTGGACATCTTTAGGGATATCAATCAATACCGGCCCCGGACGACCGGTTCTAGCTATATAAAACGCCTCACGGATTGTTCGAGCTAGAGAACTCGGTTCCATTACAAGATAATTATGCTTTGTAATCGGCAGGGTAATGCCGGTAATATCGATTTCCTGGAAAGCGTCCTTGCCGATGAAAGGCTTGGCGACCTGACCCGTAATGGCGACCATCGGGACCGAATCGAGATAAGCGGTAGCTATCCCGGTAACCAGGTTAGTCGCACCAGGACCGGAAGTCGCTAAGCAAACACCGACCTTGCCGGTAACTCTAGCATAAGCATCGGCGGCGTGAGCTGCGGCCTGTTCGTGCCGTACCAGTATATGCCTTAATTGCGGATACTGCGTTAGCGTATCGTAAAAAGGCAAAACCGACCCGCCGGGAAAGCCGAAGATAACCTCAACCCCCTCTTTTATCATCGTCTCACAAACTATCTGTGACCCAGTCAGTTTCATAATCGTCCCCTTTTATCTATTGAATACCGCTCCGGTGCTCGCCGAAGTCACTCGTTCGGCATAGTCTTTGAGATAACCGGTTTTTATCCTCGGCTCGAATTTCGGCACCTTCGCCATACGAGCGGCAATTTCCTTTTTCGTTAAAGCCACTTCCAGTTTAAATTTAGGAATATCTATTTTAATGATATCGCCGTTCTTCACTGCCGCAATCGGGCCGCCGCCGGCTGCTTCCGGAGAAATATGTCCGATAGCCGCACCCTGCGTTGCACCGGAAAAACGCCCGTCCGTAATCAGGGCTACTTCTTTATCCAGCCCCATTCCGGTAAGTAACGAAGTAGGCGTCAACATCTCGCGCATACCAGGGCCGCCTTTCGGCCCTTCATAGCGAATAACCAGCACATCGCCCGGCTTAATCTTATGTCCCATAATGGCTGCCGTCGCCTCATCTTCAGAATTAAAAACCCGGGCAGGCCCCTGGTGCACCAGCATTTTAGGTGCTACAGCCGACCTTTTAACCACGGCCCCCTCCGGCGCTAAATTGCCGAATAGGATTGCCAGCCCGCCATCCGGCGCATAGGGGCTCTTCGCCGAACGAATAACTTTACGGTCCATTACTATGCTGCCCGTAATTATTTGTCTCAGCGTTTTTTCATTAACTGTTTTAACGTTTAGTTTTAATAATTCTTTAAGTTCGTGCATCACGGCCATTATGCCCCCGGCCCGGTCCAAATCTTCGATATGGTATTCACCGGCCGGACGCAGCTTACATAAAGTTGGCGTTTTACGGCTGATTTCATTAACCCGTGCCAATTGAAAATAGACTCCGGCTTCATGGGCAATAGCCATTAAATGTAAAACCGAATTAGTACTGCCACCAAGAGCAACATCGACAGTTATTGCATTATGAATTGCATCAACAGTCAAAATATCGCGCGGGCAAACATTTTTTTCCAACAACGATATAATCCGCTTTCCGGCGGTAAAAGCTAACTGACTGCGGCGTATATCGACAGCCGGTATTGTGCCGTGTCCGCATAAACCCAAACCCATCGCCTCGGTCAGACAGTTCATCGTATTGGCAGTAAACATACCGCTGCAGCTACCGCAGCCGGGGCAGGCTACCGCCTCCAAGGCTTCCAATTCTTTTTCCGACATTTTCCCGGTAGATACTTTCCCTACTGCCTCGAATACTGTGCTGAGGTCAACCGGTTTTAATTCGTCTTGCTTGCCGTAATATCCGGCCAGCATCGGACCGCCGCTGATAAAAATTGATGGTATATTCAGGCGAACGGCCGCCATCAACATGCCCGGGATTATCTTATCGCAGTTGGTTACGAAAACAAGAGCATCGAACTGGTGTGCCATCACCACGGTTTCCACTGAATCGGCAATTAATTCCCGGCTGGGCAAACTATATTTCATACCGGTATGATTCATCGCGATACCGTCGCAAACGGCAATTGTATTTACCTCAAACGGAACACCGCCGGCAGCCCGCACTCCGGCTTTTACCGAAGCTGCAAGCTCACGAAGTTGGGTATGGCCGGGCACGATTTCGCTGTAGCTGTTTACAACACCTATAAAAGGCTTATTAAATTCGCTGCTGTTACAGCCGACAGCGTGTAACAGGGCACGGTGCGGAGCTCTCTCAACTCCCTTTTTTATCATATCGCTTTTCATCTCTTTAACTCGCTTTCAAAATATAAAATTTTATTGGAAATAAGTAAGATCCGGACTGGCTAAGACACTTAGAAAGTCCCGGTTTAAAACGCTCCCGGCAAAACGGGAGCTCTCATACCAGGACAAGCGTAATTAAAGGAAGCGCGAGAACGTCCTGTGTAAGGACATCCGGCCTGACTGAAAGGGACGCAAGCATAGAGGATGGTTTTGAATTACAGTAGTTCTTTATCATGCTTTGCATCGTATTTTGTCTCAGTTAAAACATTCGTTAGTGTATCTAACAAAATATCACAATAACAAATATATTGTCAAGCTGGGTCTCTGATAAAAAACGGCCTAAAAGTACTGAATATGGAAATTACCGAATTTTCCGGTAGGTTCTAACCAGTCGGTATCGACTTCAGCGACTATGGAATGAGGCGGACCCTGGCGAAGCTGCTTTACCAGTTCTTCCAGCTTAATCCGTTCCCCTTCTGCTATTACTTCAACCTCGCCTGAAGGTATATTACGGACATAACCGGTTAAACCGAGAGTAACCGCGTGTCTTTCCGTGAAAGCGCGGAAATAGACACCCTGCACATGTCCTTTTACGATGGCATGAAGTGCCGCCGGACTGTTCATAATTAAAACTCAAGAGAAAAATATATACGTTAACCTGTCTATTAACAGGTTAAAAATGCTAACACCGGTCTCCGGATACAATTTCCGGATGGGAAAAGACCTATTCTTCCTCTTCTTCCCTGGGTTTTCTGACCTTCTTTATAATTTCTACTTCAGGAACGGGCGTAGCTATACTGGATATAATTTCTTTCTTCGCACCCTTCTTCGGTTTCTTCTGTTCACGATGACGAAAATCTTTGCTCGACATATATTACCTCACAAAGCGGTTTTAAAAATAGTTTACCAGAGGTTACTTAACGTGTAAAGGTGTCTTTTAGCTTATCGAGTGCGTCCTGTGCCGCCGCCGTCTCAGCAGTCTGCTTACTATGCCCGCTACCTTTGCCCAAAACTTTATTATCCAATCTCACTTCGACTGTAAACTGGCGGGCGTGGTCAGGTCCCTTGGTTTCGATAGTGATATATACCGGGGTTTGCCGGTATTTACTCTGCAGCCAGGTCTGCAGTTCGGACTTATAATCGATTACCATTGTTTTCTTGCATATTTCTAATTCGCCGGAAAAAAGCCTGAGGATGGACTTTTCGGCTAATGCCAGCCCACCGTCCAGATAAACCGCTCCGATAACCGCCTCCATCGCCCCGGCCAGATTAGCCGCCTTTTCCCGCCCGTTACTGGCCTCTTCCCCTCTCCCAAGGTAAAGATAATCACCTAATTTTATGCTATTGGCAACAATAGCCAGCGTCTCCCGCTTCACCAGTGCCGCTCTTAGCCGGGTTAATTCACCTTCAGCATATTCAGGGAAATCCCTATAAAGCTTATCTCCGATAACCAGCCCCAGTACCGCATCACCCAAAAACTCCAGCCGCTCGTTTGAGCCGGACTTCAGACTGGGATTCTCATTTACATAAGAGCTATGCACCAGAGCCCGGGCTAATAATGCTTCGTCTTTAAATGTTATGTCCAATTTCTGTTGCAACTGTACTAATTCTTTTTTCATATCTGCCTTATGCCCAGCATAGCCAGTAATAAGTTGAGTGTCAATATTATTAAGTCGCCAGTTATCAGAAATCAGGTTATAAGAAAATTTGATTATTGTTTAGTGTAATTTGGGGTTTGTTTAGTTATTGTATCTTGGTAATTGTATTTTCTATTTACTCTTTTATCTGTGTTTTTGATATTTGGTCTTTGATGTTTGATTTTATTGTAAAGGTATGCTAATCTTTAACAATAAAGGCTGAGACGGAGAAGAGTAAGAGTATACAGCCATTCAGCGAGTCCGGTATGGTGCGAGCGGATATAGTAATAGCTCTGAAAATCACTCCCGAGCTGCCAACTGAAACGTAACAACGGAGTAGAATTGGCCGGTTCCGTTAACCGTTATCCGTAGCGAGGGATACCGTTAAGTGTCCTGCAGAGCGCCCCGATTTTATCGGGGAACCAGGGTGGTACCGCGGGTAAATATTTCCCGTCCCTCAGGGGACGGGATTTTTTTATTTTAGTGAGGTTTTCAATGTTTCAACCTGTAAACAGTCGGGCTAACTTCATCCAGTTAGAAGAGGCTATCCTGAAATACTGGAAGGAAAACCAGACCTTCCAGAAGAGCGTTGATAACCGCAAGGGCATGCCGCGCTTTAATATTTACGAAGGCCCGCCGACCGCTAACGGCAGTCCGGGCATTCATCATGTCCTGGCCCGCGTCTTTAAGGATGTTTTCCCCAGATATAAGACGATGAAGGGTTATTATACCCCGCGTATCGCCGGGTGGGATACGCACGGTCTGCCGGTGGAACTGGAAGTTGAAAAGAAACTCGGCTTTTCCGGTAAAACCCAAATAGAAAAATACGGTATCGCCGAATTCAATGCCAAGTGCCGGGAGAGTGTTTTTACCTATCTGAAAGACTGGGATGCCATGACCGAGCGCGTCGGTTACTGGATTGACCTGGATAATGCTTATATCACCATGAAAAACGAATATATCGAGAGTATCTGGTGGGCTCTCAAGCAGATGTGGGATAAGGGCCTGATTTATCAGGGATTCCGGGTCACACCCCACTGTCCCCGTTGCGGCACTTCTTTAAGTTCCCACGAGGTCGCCCAGGGCTATCAGGATGACACTGTAGACCCCTCTATATTTATCAAATTTAAGATTGTACTGAATTCGCTGACCGGTTCGGAGACCAGAGAAAAATTACGAAAAGTATTCGATTCTTCGACCAAGCCGGCCTATTTCCTGGCCTGGACAACCACACCCTGGACGCTTCCGGGTAATACGGCTGTTGCTATCGCCCCCGGTGCGGAATATGCCGTCATCGAGACCGCTGATGAATTTATCATCATGGCAGAGGCGTTACGCGGCCGGGTAATCGAAGGCGAACATAAAGTTGTTGCATCTGTCCATGGCAGCGATATTATTAATGTCAGCTACATACCGCTCTTTAACCCCCACGAATTCGGTATTGAGCGGCAGCGATTTTCCGGAGCTCAATTAAGCCGTCAGGAGCCGGATGAAAACCTGACTTACCATTCCATCGGGGCTGAATTTGTCTCTATGGAGGACGGCACCGGCATCGTGCATGTCGCCCCGGCCTACGGAGAAGCGGACTACCAGGCCGGCCAGGAAAACGGTCTGGACTTTGTGCATACGGTCAACCTACAGGGTCTGATTATGGGTAATTACCCGTTCGCCGGCAAGTTCGTGAAGAAAGCCGACCCGCTGATTTTAGATGACTTAAAATTACGCAATCTGTTATACCATCAAGAGACCATCAAGCATACTTATCCCTTCTGCTGGCGCTGTAATACGCCTTTACTCTACTACGCCAAGCAGAGCTGGTATATCAAGACTACTGCCATTAAAGATAAGCTAATTGCCGGCAACCAGCAAATAAACTGGTATCCGGAACATATTAAAGAAGGCCGCTTCGGCAACTGGCTGCAGAACAACGTGGACTGGGCTTTCTCCCGCGAGCGTTACTGGGGTACGCCGCTGCCGGTCTGGCATTGCGAGCCCTGCGGCACTTATGATTGCATCGGCTCAGTAGCTGATTTAAAAAACAAGCCCGGTATTAATGACTTCAAAGAGCCCTTGGACTTGCATCGCCCTTATGTCGATGAACTGACGTACACCTGTCCGAAATGCGGCGGTACGATGAAACGCCAACCGGAAGTAATTGATTGCTGGTTCGATTCGGGGGCGATGCCCATCGGCCAAACGCACTATCCCTTTGAAAACAGCACTATGCTGACCGACGGGCGTTTCCCCGCCGATTTTATCTGCGAAGCAATGGACCAGACCCGCGGCTGGTTCTACAGTCTGCACGCTATCTCAACGCTCCTTTTCGACCGGATTTGCTATAAAAACGTGATTTGTCTCGGCCTGGTGCTGGATGCTAAAGGCGAGAAAATGAGTAAAAGCCGCGGTAATGTTGTTACCCCAGCAGCCGTTCTCTCCAAATACGGTGCCGACGCTCTGCGTTGGTACTTATTGACCGCTTCGCCGCCCGGTAATGTGCGCCGTTTCGATATCAACGGCGTTATGGAAGTTACACGCGGTATCATGCTCACACTGTGGAACGTTTACTCGTTCTTCGTGATGTATGCCAATATTGATAATTATGTTCCCGGCCAATCAAGGTTAACCGCCGAGCCTTCCGAATTGGACAAGTGGCTTATCTCGGAACTGAACCAGCTTATTCTGGATGTAGATAACGCTCTGGCTAACTACGACCCGACCGGTGCCGGACGGAAAATCGAGGCTTTTGTCGATGAACTGTCCAACTGGTACGTCCGCCGCAGCCGCCGCCGCTTCTGGAAGAGCGAAAGCGATACGGATAAGCTCGCTGCATATAACACACTTTATGAATGTCTGGTAACGCTAACCAAACTCATGGCTCCGTTTACGCCTTTTGTAGCGGAGGAAATTTACCGGAACCTGGTCGTCTCCATTAATCCCGAAGCCCCGGAAAGCATCCACCTGACGGACTTTCCGGTTGCCGATAGTGCGTTAATTAACAGTCAGCTCGCAGACGACGTCCGGCTGGCTTTGAAAGTCTGCAGTCTCGGACGGGCGGCCCGCAGTGAAGCGGCCATCAAAGTGCGCCAGCCGCTGGCTATTGTCCTCATCGGCTTATCGAGTACCAAAGAAAAAGACGGTCTCGAGAGAGTTAAGCCGCAGATTATAGAAGAATTAAATGTGAAAGATATCGGTGTGGCTTGTGCTGCCGACCTGGCGAACCCGGCCTATAAAGTAGTTAGCGAAGGCGGTTATTCGGTGGCCGTACCGATAGAAATTCCCGCCGAACTGAAAGCCGAGGGTATGGCACGGGAAATTACCCATCGTATGCAGGGAATGCGCCGTTCCGCCGGTTTTGAAATCGCCGATTATATCGTAACTTACTATCAGGGAGATGATTATATCCGGCAGGTGATGCAGGACTTTGCCGACTATATCAAGCAGGAAACCCTCTCCCGCGAGATTAACGATGCTGCACCAGCGGAAGGTGCCTATACCGAAACTTACAAGCTCGAAGGACACATGGTATTGCTGGGCGTAAAGAAAGCAGCTTAACCGGACTAAGCCAAATTCAGATGCACCGGTAGAATTTGGTTACCTGCATAATATAAGCTTTATAATAATTAACTTGATAAGTAGATTATTATAGCATTTGGTCACATTTCTCGGTAATAAAAAGGGGGTGGTTCTGATGACACAGAAAAAGAAGAAGGAGTTCCGTGTTATCGAGTTAGGGGGAACTCCGTACGAAATTGGATATCAGTATGGTAAGGCCAGTATCGAAATCCGGGATTACCTCGAAGTTACCTGCAAGGAATTAGGATTACAACGTACTGATATCGCCCCCTTAATGCAAAAATACCTCCCCTGGGTGGAAAAATTCGACCCTGAAATTGTGGAAATTATCAAAGGTTTTGCCAATGGTGCCAAAGTAAGTCTGGATGAAGCTTATCTCACCAATTATAGCTTCGAAGTCAGCACGGTTGCACACTTGAAGCCGTTTGCCGGATGTACTTCATTCATCGCTACCGGAGAAGCCACCCTTACCGGGGAGACTCTTATCGGGCAAACTGTAGACCTCTTTCCGGAAGCTGAAGAGGGAGTCAGATTATTAAAAATTAAACCCCAAAAAGGCTCGGCATTTTTGGGGTTGGCACCTAATATCGGATGTCTGCCGAATTTTAACTTGAATTCGGCCGGTATCGGTTTGGACGTTAATGCCCTCGTTAACAAACACTCCATAGTTAACCACAATGGAGTGTCCGCCTCTATGCTTCATTATAAGATGTCGTGCTCCGATAATATTACGAAAGCCCTGGGCATATACTGCACGGCTGTAAAATCGTTTAATACCACCCCGCTTGTCGGTTTGTGCCTGGCCAATAAAGAGGGGAGTGCCGTATATTGCGAAGCGATACCGGGCGACTATAACATCTTATACCCGGAGAAGGGAATTCTAACCCACGCCAATCATTTCGAGACGGAGCGCTTCCAGAGTGGCGAGATGGCACACGTTCAGGTTCCCGACTCGTTTTTCAGAGCTAGGAGGCTGCGTGAACTGATGCATAAAAACCACGGCAAACTGACGGTTGATTTAATGAAAGAACTCCTGGCGGACCACGTTAATTTTCCTTACTCGGTATGCCGTCATTTCAGTGAATCCGACCCTCCGGATAACCGTGTCAAGAGCTGTGCCGCTATCATCTCGCAGCCAGCCGAACTGAAAATGCACATCACCTGGGGTAATCCCTGCGAAAATGAGTTTGTCGAATATAAACTCTAAGAGAATCCTGTGGTTAAGTCATACTTGTAAAATAAAAAGGGGCACGTTTTTGAACTGCACCTTTTTGGTAAATTAGGCTTCTATCCCGGTGGCGGACTCTCTTGTAAAGTGGCTTGCGTCGTATATTGCGTATCGCCGCGCCAATAGGAAATACTCACGGTATCGCCTATCTTCGCACTGTGTATCGCTGCCAGACAATCATCAGCACTATGAATATCTTCGCCGTTAAATTTTACGATGACATCACCGGTTTGCAGCCCGGCGGCTTCTGCTGGGGAGTTGGTACCGACCGCCGAAATAAATGCCCCGTAATTCACTCCCAGACGGTACTGCAGCACCGTCCAGGCATTTACCGTCTGTAAATTCACCCCGAGGTATGGCCTGACCACGTAACCTTTCTGTACCAGTTCCTCGATTATCGGTAAAGCAGTCCTGGTGCTGATGGCATAGCCCATTCCTTCTACACCCAGAGCCGCCAGTTTCGCGCTGGTGATACCTACCACCTCACCGGACATATTTACCAGCGGGCCGCCGCTGTTACCCGGGTTAATCGCCGCACTGGTCTGGATCAAATCGGTTAGCGTTTGCCCGGTTTCCACCGCCAGCGAGGCACCGGTGCGGCTGACGATACCCTCGGTAGCACTGATTCCCTCTCCAAGTGCGTTACCGAGAGCCATTACTGCCTGGCCGATTTGTAGGTTTGAGGAATCACCTACCGCCGCCGCCGTTAAACCGGTCTTATTAACCTTCAGAATCGCCAAATCGGATAAAGCATCGGCCCCTTTAATCGTCGCGGGGAGTACCATGCCGTCCTCCAGAGTAACCGTTATATTAAAAGCACCGTCGATGACATGATTGTTAGTCACGATTAAGGTGCTGCTATCCAGTATTCCCAATATCCAACCGGAACCGGCTACTTCTTCCGAGTACTCTCGGCCGAAAATATCGAGAACGGTTACCTCCGCATTGATAGCCACGACAGATGGCCTGACTTTTTTTACTACATCAATATAACTTGATAACTCCGGGTTTTGTGTTTGCGTTACCGGCGGCGTCCAGGTTACGGTGGTCGTGTCGGTAGTTGATGACGTCATGGTTGTTGTGGGCGTAGTCGTGGTTTTGGTGGTTGTAGTGGGTGTCGTCAGTAATGACATAAAATCGCAGCCGGCGACTGCGAAAACTAATACTACTAAAATTAAACCGGTTAAATAGTATTTTAATTTTTGTCCTTTCACCGCACCCCTCCATAACTTCAATATGTAAAAATATTATATAACAAGGGATTAAGTATCTAAAACTACTATGTTAAGTTTAGCAAGAAAATATTAAGAAATTATGAAAACACAAAGTCAAAACAAGATAGGCTGAGTTTAACTCAGCCTATCTTGAATCTTTGTATCTGCTTGGGCTACTTTATTCCGAAATCTTTGGCAGGGAAGCCAATGCTTCTTTAACCTTATCTTCAGGATATTCGTAATCGGTCAGTTTGCCGCTCAGGTATTGTTCATATGCTGCCATGTCGAAATGCCCGTGTCCGCTATGGGCGATGAGAATGGACTTCGCCTGGCCTGATTCGCGGCATTTAATGGCTTCATCGATCGCTACCCGAATAGCATGGTTGGTTTCCGGAGCACTGACAAAGCCCTCACTGCGGGCAAACATTACACCGGCCTCGAATGTCGCTAGTTGCGGTACGGCTCTCGCTTCGATTAATCCCAGTTTAACGAGATGGGAAATGATAGGCGACATACCGTGATAGCGCAGACCGCCGGCATGAACGGGAGGCGGCATGAAGGAATGTCCCAGAGTGTACATCTTAACTATGGGCGCCACCCCCGCTTCGTCACCGTAATCATAGGCGTAGGGTCCTTTCGTTACAGTCGGGCAGCTCGCCGGTTCGACGGCGATAATCTGCGGATTATTTTTCTTCTCAATTTTATCTTTGACAAAGGGCATCGCCATACCGCCGAAATTGGAACCGCCGCCGATACAACCGATAATTATATCGGGATAGAAACCTGCCATTTCCATCTGTTTTTTCGACTCGAGACCGATAACGGTTTGGTGCATCAGTACATGATTGAGCACACTGCCTAGCGAGTATTTAGTATTCGGAGTGGTAACGGTGTCCTCGACTGCCTCGCTGATAGCTAGACCCAAACTGCCGTTGTTGTCGGGGTCTTTAGCTAGTATATCGCGCCCGATTTTCGTATCCGGGCTGGGACTTGGCACGCATTTGGCACCCCAGGTCTCCATCATGATACGGCGGTAAGGCTTCTGGTTATAGCTGACTTTAACCATATAGACCTTTAGCTCGATACCGAAGAACATACAGGCCATCGATAAAGCACTGCCCCACTGTCCGGCACCGGTCTCAGTGGCGATACGTTTCGTGCCTTCCGCTTTGTTGTAATATGCCTGGGCGACGGCAGTGTTCGGCTTATGACTGCCGGCCGGGCTGGATCCTTCGAATTTATAGTAAATACGGGCGGGTGTTTGCAGCATCTTTTCCAGGCGGTAAGCCCGGAAAAGCGTCGTAGGCCGCCACAGTTTATAAACGTCTCGCACCGGCTCGGGGATTTCAATGTAACGTTCCTGACTGACCTCCTGCATAATCAGCGACATCGGGAATAAAGGTGCGAAATCAGCAGGTCCCGCCGGTTTACCGGTTTGCGGACTCATTACCGGGGGTAATGGTGATGGCAGGTCGGCCTGGATGTTATACCATGCCTGCGGGATATCTTTTTCTTCCAGGGTAAATTTAGTCCTGTTATCCATTTTCTCTCCTTAATAAATTTTCAGTTTCTCTAGTTGTTGTTATATCTAATTATCGGCCCCGCCGGGCCAGCTTTTTTTCAATATGACCATATTACCTCCTCATTAAATACAAAAAACCTTTCGCCCGAAGGGGCGAAAGGTAAATTCGCGGTACCACCCTTGTTAGCCGGTTAAAAACAGTTCCGGCTATCTCTTTTAGGATACGGTATATTTAACGATATCCCGGGGCCTGATAACGCTCCCCTGGCGGCAAGACCTACTATCAATTTCAGCCTGCGGCTCCCGGGTCCATTCAATCTGCTGCATTGGTATCGGCTCACACCTTACCCGACTCTCTGCGCCCTGCGGACAGTTTACTAGTCCCGTTCCACGCCTTTGCTTTATTCAGTTATACAGCAATTTATAACATAACATAACAATATTGTCAAATGTGGTAGCCTGCATTACAAACGGAACCGCTATCTGAAGGTGGCCGATTGCTATTAAATATCACTATATTTAATAACCTGGACCTTTTCCATCGTAATTAAACCTCCATGTATAGCCTGTTCGATTTGCGGCAATATACGCTCGATATTTTCTTTGGAATCTACTACTTCGATGATAACGGGCAGGTCCTGGCTCAAACGGAGAATGTTTGTCGTGTGGGGATGGCTATGAGCACCATATCCTGCAATACCGCGAAGTACCGTTGCTCCGCTAATTTTCTCACTGCGCAGCATCTCTATAAGAGCTTGGTAGGTTGGTTTCCCATCTTGTTTGTCGGATTCGCCAAGCATGATACGCATGAGAATATGCTCGCCACTCATTTCTTTCATCCGGCACCTCCAATAGTGATTTTCCCAAGTAACATCCCGATAAATGTTGCTCCCAGACCTATTACTACATTCAAAATAACATTAAGCGCTCCGAGGACAAATGCCCCGTCTTCTAACAATTTTACCGTTTCATAGCTGAATGTTGAGAAAGTCGTAAACGCCCCCAGGAATCCAATAGTAACTATCACCCGAAGATTAGCAGGTATAATATCTGTATTCAATGCCAGTTGCATAATATACCCGATAATCAGGCCGCCTGTTGCATTTATTATCAGAGTTCCCCAGGGGAATGCGATGCCGGTTATTTTTTGTATCAAACCACTTAAAGCATACCGGCTGAGTGTACCTAATGCTCCGGCGAGAGCGAGAAACAGTAACTGTTGCACTTTTAACTCCATAAAAATAGCTTCTACTAGTATCTCCTAGTAGAAGCTATCAGTCCTTTTTATCTTTGGACGGTTTTGTTCAGGCGAGCTTCATCGCCCTTGTTTTGATTCTAATTATATCAATAACACCGTTTGTAATTCAATAATGACTTAGTTATTCTCCGATATCCTCAGACCACAAATGAGGATTCTCCGCGATAAACTTTTGCATCAGGTTGAAGCACTCCCGGTCATCGAGTAAAGTGATTTCGACACCCTCCGATTTTAAGAGTTCTTCCGAACCCATAAAGGTACGGTTTTCCCCGATAACTACCCTCGGGATTTTATATAAAAGAATCGCGCCGCTGCACATAGCACAGGGCGACAGTGTGGTATAAAGAGTACATTCTGCATATACCGCGGTAGTTTGCCGCCCGGCATCCCGTAAAGCATCGATTTCCGCGTGTAAAATCGGACTTTTATCCTGGACTCTCCGGTTATGGCCTCTCCCGATGATTTTGTTGTTATAAACCACGACCGAACCAATCGGGATACCGCCCTCGGCGTATCCTTTTTTTGCTTCATTTAGAGCTTCGGCAAAAAATTCCGGGTTATAATTCTTCTTTTCCAAATTTCCAGCTATTCCTTCTCACTACCAGCAGGTAAAAAAGGAAACCTATAGGAAAAGTTAATACTGATATAATTGTCCAAATTATAGTATGCAGCAATTTCATCCGTCTTTTACGTGCATCTCGTATAACAAAGTAATAGACCAGTATCAAGATGCCAGCCAGTATGACAAAGTTTAACAGCCAAGCAACGAAAGTGGGAATATTAAGGTCAGGCATTTTTAACTCCTCATTAACTAGTAGTATAGCGCATCCTACTATAACAACTTAGTTTACTCCCAATTATAGTCTCTTGGCAAAGTCATTGACTGAATAATATCCTTATTGACCTATAAAAACCCAAGTATTATTATGAGTTACTGGTATTAGGACATGATGTATATTAATTTCAGGAGGAATAGAGGTTTTCTATGCCCCCCATTCCTCCTGATAAATGATAAGTGTCCTCTTGTTTACATCCAGCGCAGGCGTATAGAACTCCATTTAGTTGTGTAATTACCATTATTAGAATCCATTACACAGACAAAGGATCCATACTCGGAACAATCGCCAGTAGTCTCAACTTTAACAACATATTCATGACCAGCTTGAAATGACACCAAAATTGAGTTTCCGATACTACCGCCATCAGTATAAGAAAGCAGGCTATTACTGTGCGATGCGTTATAAATGGTAGTCTGCCCGATGATCGTGCTGGTGGTTACATCATAAATAATCGCCTTAATCTGCCAATTAGTGTTACCCGACAAGCCTGGAGTCGATGATTCGTATGCTGTCCCATAGAAATCAACATAGGCATTCCGAGAGCCACTTCCAGTGATTTGGAACCGCCGCCCGTTCCATGCTCCTCCACTGCCTCCGCCAATAGCCCATGCATACGAGTAAACTTTATTTTGATTGTATTGCAGGACAGCAACTGCAGAAGCCGTCGCTAGGCCCCAATGAGATGACCAATATGCCCCTTCTCCTGCCGCTGTGAACGTTTTGTTTGTCCCGAGTGGGATTTGCTCAGTGCTCAGTGTTCCTATTCCTTCTTTAGGGGTCAAAGCCTTTTCTCGCTCCAAGTCAGCTCGTGCTTGCCACTCATCACACTTTTGTTTTACTGCTGGATCAATTACGAGAGTGCCCTGCTTTGCTATCTCTTCATTTTGCTTTTGAGCCTCTTCAGCGGTGATATTAGGTGTGACGTTTTCGGGAGAATCGGCTAATGCAACTCCACCCCACGTACCCATTGTCATGGTCAATAAAACAAGGAATACGATTGATATTAATCTAATTTTATGCATTAATAACTCCTTTATATATTGTTAAATTCTTATTGTTTAAAAATATGTGCTTAATAATAAGCTCTGTTAATCTTAGTCTTGGAGTTTGCAAGAGATTCTCTCCTTAACCACGACCCCTTCATTCCCTCCCCGAATAAGATATTTCCAAGTATTCGACCTTTTTTCAGGAACTATCTTACTACACGAAATGATAGCTATCACTAGCGAAACGCTTACATATTACTTACGTTTTACTGACGCTAAATGAACAACTACTCTACGCTGAAACGATCGGTGTATAAACCTTCAGGATAAATATCGAAGCGGTAGCCAATTGTTTTAATATTCACTATATATCTAGGCTTTTTGGGGAAACGTTCAATTTATTTATGCAACCTGCTAATATGACGATGTAGAATGTTTTTATCATCCTTATACTGTAATCCCCACACTTTGTCTAAAAGCTCGTTATATCCCGTAAACTTACCGGCATTCTTAGCCAGTGCGGTTAGTAGTTTATATTCTATCGGTGTCAGGCAGACTTCTTTACCGTATAACGTAACTTTATTTGCCAAGAAATCTATATCCAAATCACCACTAACGAGATGTTGTGCTTGAAAGGAACTGTTTGTTTTCTTACGCCTCAGCAATACCCTGATTCTAGCTAATAGCTCGTCCATTCCAAACGGCTTGGTAAGGTAATCATCCACACCCAGATTCAGACATTTTATCTTGTCTTCCTGTTCACCTAATGCACTCAGCACTAAAATCGGCACTTGCGATTGTTTTCGGACTATCCGGCAGACCTCAATCCCATCAACCTTGGGTAATATCAGGTCTAATATCATCAGGTCGGGAGATTCACTCTTGAAAACCCCTATTGCTTCTTCTCCATCCATAGCGATAGAGATTTGATATTCCTCACTCTCCAGAGTTTCTTTCAGCAGATTAATAATATATTCCTCATCATCTACTATAAGAATCTTTGCGTTTTGCATCTCCTGTCTCCGAAAAGTGTATATCCCCGATGATACTGGTAGATTTTTGATAATTAGCTGCCTAATGGACTATCTATCTCTAATAGTATACTAAATTCTACTATTGTCAAGAGGCTTTTAGTACTATTTCGTCTATTATTACTCCTCCCTTACCCATAACCTCTCGCCATCCGTAATAAATTCAATAGTGCCGGATTCATCAGTACGGTAAATGTATGCCTCGTTGACGGTCCCATTCAAGCGGTCTAATGTCTCCGGTGCCGGATGGCCGTAAGAGTTATCCGCTCCTACAGAAATAACGGCAATCTGCGGTTGCACCACGGCCAGGAATTCGGCAGTTGTTGAATACGCTGAGCCGTGATGAGCTACTTTTAACACTGTACTCTGTAAACCGGCTCTGTTTGTAATCAAAGCAAATTCGCCCTGCCCGGAAATATCGCCTGTTAACAGAAAGCTGACTTCCCCAATAGTTACCCGCAATACGACCCCGTTATCATCGACATCATCGGCAAATTGAAAAGGTACCGCCGGGTTAAGCACTTCGATTATCATTCCGTCATCAGTAACAATACGCTGTCCCGCCTGAGCCGAAATCGTGCCGATACCCTTTTCCGCTAACAACTGCTCCCACTCGGCAAATAAGGCCGCATCGGATGTCATGCCGGAAACCATCACCTGCCCGATGTTATACCGGTACAGTACCTCTTCCAGTCCGGCAAGATGGTCGGCGTCCGGGTGCGTGGTTACCACCAGTTCGATAGTCCGGTCCCAGAACGGTAGCCTTTTACCTAGTTCCAGGTTAATCGCCTGCGGGCTCGGCCCGCCATCTACCAACACCTGCAGGCTGCCGTGTTGAATCAATATCGCATCACCCTGCCCGACATCCATAAAACTGACGTGCCATTCATCGTCAGGCAGCGTAATAATGGCAACACCAAGTAAAACCGCGATAACCGCCAGCGGTGTGACGCCCCATTTTATTTTCAATTTCGCTATGAACCCGGCCGTCTTTTCAAAACCGGACGAGATTGCTGTTATAACCCGCTTTCGGATATCTACCAGCAGGATTATGGTAATTAACACCGCGTAATAAACAATGAGAAAAGTACCGTCGACAGCCGAAGTCTTGAAATACGAGACCGGCCACAGGGTAAAGGCTTTCACCACCAGCAGAAAATACGACAGTAAAAGCCAGTCCAGCCAGCCGATAACTATTCCTAATGGTAAAAACGCCATCCCCAGCAGGGCCGCTACCGCACTTACCATAATAATACCGGTAAAGGCCGGTAAAGCCAGCAGCGTGGCCAGCGGAGCCACCAGCGATACGATATCGAAATAATAGGCAATCACCGGCCAGACGGTAATAACCGCCGCCAGTGAGACTATCAGGCCGTCCAGAACAATGTTGGCGGCTCTGGCCGGGATGTTATCCTCCCCCAGTGTCGCCCCGACCGCCCGGCGGGTCAGGTTTTGTAAAAACGGGGCGATAAATACCAGCCCGGCCATCGCCAGGAAACTCAACTGGAATGAGGCATCGTGTAATATCACCGGGCTGATACCGACCATAATCGCCGCCGCAAAAGCGATACCGGTAAACGCACTTCGCTGCCGCCCGAATAATTCAGCAAAGAGGAACATCCCCGCCATGACTGACGCCCGGACAACCGGGGCACTCAGGCCGGTCAGTATGGTATAAAACACGATAATCGCCAGCGCCAGCCAGATATAGATGTAATGCCGCCGCCCGAACAGCCATATTCCCATGCTCACCAGAATCCCGGCCAGTATACTCAAGTTCTGACCGGAAATCGCCAGTATATGGGAGGTGCCGGTCTGGGAAAAGTTGTCTTTCAGACTTTGCGGGATGTTTCCCCGTAGACCCAGCAATATCCCCTGGGCTAACGAAGCTTGCGGTTCGGGCAGTATCTGCACCAGCACATCCGCCAAACGGTCTCTAACCCCATATATCCAGCCCATCAGGCTGAAGCCGGTCCGGACCGCCGTAACCTCTATCTCCGGATAAATCATCACGGAGAAGATATTCCGGTTCGCCAGGTAGCCCCGGTAGTTAAAGCCATCGAATTCAGGCGGTTCAGCCAGATAACCGGTTATCTCTACGGTATCGCCATAGTTACAATCGGTTGTCCGGTTCGCATAAAGTAAAACCCGTCCCTCGATGCTGACCCATTCCTCATCTACCAATATAGCGGTCGCCGATATCTCCAGGTGAGTTGTCTTATCTCTCACCTCAGGGGCATTATCGATTATGCCGCGTATTGCCACGGACTGCCCAGTGTAGTCCTGCAGCCGGTTGATACCCTCATCCGGTATCGTAGCAGTATAACGTATTACTCCCCCGAAGAAAATGAAAATCGCCAGTGCGGTAATAATGATTGGTTTCCGGTAATGCCGGGTAAATATCAAAGCGGCTAACGGCAGAACACCCGTAAAAATAAGAATCCAGGGTATCCGGTAAAGTGAACCGATGAAGATGCCCAGCACCCAGGCACTGCTAAATATTATCAGCGGCACGGCAGGCTTATTCCGTCACCGTGATGAGCGGTTTGATTTTTTCATACAGGCTGACCGTGATACCTTCTACCTGAGTTAGTTCGGTGGTGTTTCGAAACGGCCCGTGCTGCTCGCGGTATGCGATAATCCGTCCGGCCAGTACTTCACCGATACCCGGCAAAGCCTCCAGTAGCCAGTCTTCCGCCCGGTTGATATCAACCTGCTGCGGCTGAAAATCATCTCCGGCAGTCGCAACGTATAACCTGATATCAGTTAAATCGGCACTATTGGTAGTCCCGCCTGCGGCTGAAACCAAACCGGAGATATTATCTCTTGCCAGATATGTATAATAACCCGGGGCATTCACGTCCCCGCCGATATAAATTTGCCCGGCAGATTCATCCGGCGCCGCCAGAATAATCTCTATGGGGGAAGTGTGTGGCATCCGCAGCCGGAGAACTACCCCTCCGGCAATAATCAACAAAAGCAAAAATAAGACGGCGGCCGTCCAGATCCTGTTAGCCCTCGTTACCGGCATAAGACGCCTCCGAAGCATATAATTATCCACCAATGAGCATTAAAGAGGTATATAGGGTGGTCTAATTATAGCAAGAATCAGGCGCCGCGCAAAACCGTACGCAGGGCATCTTCCGACCCCTCGGGAGTAACGGCGATAATTTGTTCGCCGCCTTCAATGGTAGTTTCCGCCGTGGGTATCTGGGGATTTCTATCTTCACTGATAATCAGAATTAATTTCGTGTTGGGTGGTAATATTAGGTCTTTTATCGCTTTACCCACCGAACCGGCTTCAACCGGGATTTTAACCTCAACGATTTCCAATCCCTGGTCTCTTACCGTCAGCAAGTGGGTCATCGGATGAGTCGGCACGACTTGACTGATGGCCTCGATAATCATGTTTGTCGTAATGATGGTGATATCGACACCCAGCTTCTTAAACAGGATTTCATTTTGCGGGTTACGGATACGGGCAATCGTCCGCGGCACGTGGAACTTGTGTTTGGCAAGCTGGCAGGAAATGAGATTATCTTCATCATCACTGGTCACCGCCACTGCCATATCCGCCCGCTCGGTACCGGCTTCCGCCAGTGTCGTCGTTTCACAGCCATCCCCGCGTATGCATATTTTCCCGAGTTCCTCGTTAATGGTATTACAGACTATCGGGTTTTTTTCGATAATCAGGATTTCATGCCCTTCTTCCAGGAGGGCTTTAGACAGGTAATAACCGACCCTCCCGCCGCCGATAATGACGATATACATACTACTCGCCACTCTCCAGTTTTTCTTTTAATAAATCGGCAAAAACCCGTGTCGGGCTGATGGATTCCAGTCCGAGTTCGGCAAAAATATCATGGCGTAACGGGTCGTAAATCCGGCAGATAACGCGTTTCACGTTAAAAATATTCTTGGCAATTTGTGATGCCATGATATTGCGGTTATCCCCTTGCGTCAGGGCAAAAAA
Source organism: Dehalococcoidales bacterium (assembly GCA_016927955.1). Taxonomy (GTDB): domain Bacteria; phylum Chloroflexota; class Dehalococcoidia; order Dehalococcoidales; family JAFGLR01; genus JAFGLR01. Next base: position 1,809 of record JAFGLR010000154.1, on the reverse strand, counting down.
GGCATCCGCTTCTTCGATACCGGCACGCTTCAGTGCCGTCTCATCGATACCGTTACCCAGTAAAGCTGACCCTCCGAAAGTTGTCGGTAACCGGCGGAAACTGTAAGCATCATTATCCAGCACTGTAACCGTGTGGCCGTCAGCATCTAGTATCGCTGCCAGTTGGGCCCCGACGCGCCCGCAACCCATGATTACTATCTTCATCTTTTCCATAATCTACTGCTGATATAATATAACTCTGCAGGAGGCATTTTTCAAGACGTAAGGCCCCACATCTCCCAGACTGAACTGGCCTAAACGCCTTTTGTACCGGATACCCATTATGATAAGGTCGACATTGTGGTCGGACGCTTCCTCAACAATCGTCGGCCCGGCATCACGGGCCTGCAGTAAATCGGTCTCAACGTTATAATCCATCTCTTCGGCCACCTTCTCGATATGGTCGAGAATAGCCTCGCCCCGGCTAATTTCCGCATCGACCTCGGCATCTACCGGCAGCGACCTCATTAACTGGATAACATAGACCGCCCAAATTTTAGCCTTGTTCTTCTTGGCTAGAAAACAGGCAAGCTGCATAGCCTCTTCATCGGCGGGGTCGCCGACTACCGGAACTAATATTCGATGTATATCTATCATAAATGGTTGCCTATCTGCATTGAAATTATAATACGCTCAGGGAAATTTAACAAGGTGCAAACGTCTCTTCCGGTTTCTTGTAGGAACAATCACCTGTAGTTGCCTGATATGTTAGTGGGTGGAATGAGACCAGCTAAACATGACCATCCCGACGGAAGTCGGGAACTAGGAAAATCGTCAATTACCTGGATTCCGTTTTTCACCGGAATGGAATTGTAGATATTGTAGCGGCTGGTCTAAGACCAGCCTTTTGTAAGATGTATTTACTTTTAATTGACAAATAGCTATATTAGGAATAATAAATTAAAGGAGGCAGTACTATGTCAACAGAGGAGAACAAAGCTAAGCAGCTTATTATTTTCGAGGAGATAATAAACAAGGGGAACCTGGCATTAGTAGACGAGCTTGTCGATCCTGAGTATGTGTACCATGGGCCTATGGGAATGGAGTTCAAAGGCCCGGAGGGCCTAAAGCAGCTCTGCATTATGTTTAGCAAAATTTTCCCCGACGATATGCATACTACGATTGATGATATTTTTGCGGTAGGGGACAAGACAGTAGTTCGTTATACAGGCCGGGGCACACATAAAGGTGAGTTTATGGGCATCGCTCCGACGGGCAAGCAAACCGCAGTAATGGGGATACTCATCGTCCGCTGGGTAAACGGCAAGGAAGCAGAAGCGTGGGAACTCGTTGACCTGGCGGGCTTGATGCAACAGTTAGGTGCTATCCCTCCGATGGGGCAGGGTGGAAAGTAATTCCCGGTTAATAACGCCAGCAGACTTGCAGTAAACCGGATAATCCCCGGGAGAATTGGTATATAGGATAATTTAACGGCAAGTTAAGTGATGAGTTAGTTTAGTATTAGTCTAATTATATAATTATCTATTATCTCTTCAATTGTAATTCGAATCCCTAACTAAAAAAGCCGTCCTTCGTTAGAAGGGCGGCTTAATTTTTCTACATTGTAAACTGAATACTAATAGCTGATAATTAATAAGTTATAAACTGACTAATGCCAACTCTGAAACAGGTCAAGCCCTCGACCATTAGTACGGTTAAGCTAAATTCGTTGCCGAACTTATACACACCGCCTATCAAACAGATAGTCTATCTGCGGTCTTACCCTCTCCCGAAGGAGAGATGGGAAATCTTATCTTGGGGATGGCTTCG
>JAFGLR010000153.1 GCA_016927955.1 Dehalococcoidales bacterium | reverse complement strand
GGTGCCGATGCATATGGGAAAGACGCCGTATCTGCGGTTACCCTGAGTAAGAACTGGATTGGAGTAAATTAACATGGACAAAACCCCGCAAGATCTGGTTAAAGAAAGAAAAAAACGTATTATTGATGCTATTGCACTTAAAGTACCCGACCGGGTACCGCTTTTTTTATCCATAAGTGCTTTCGGTACTAAATATGGCGGTATTACCGTTAAAGAAGCTTTTGAAAATACCCCCAAATGGCATGATATAAATGAAAAACTGTTGTTAGAGTATCAACCGGACTTTTACGGGGGGCCAACTGCCTTTGATATGGAGACAAATGCTATTCTCGATGTCAAATCATACCGATGGCCCGGTCACGGGGTAGATGAAAAGACGCCGTATCAGTGGGTCGAAGGTGAGTACATGAAAGCAGAAGAGTACGATGCTCTGCTGTCTAATCCGGGGGAATTCATTTTCAATACCTATTTCCCACGGATTTGCGGCGGGGTTGAAGGTCTGCGGACCGTACCGCCGATGCTATCAACGCTGATGGGCGGACCGATAGCTGCTTTCTCTAATCCGGCGGCATTGAATGCTCTAAAAACTATCATCAAGGCAGTGGAGAACAACGGTAAATATATGTTGGCTCAATTAGCTTTTGGTCCCAGGATGGAAGCGAAAGGATTCCCCAATATTTCCGGGATGGGCGGGTATGTTCCGTTTGATGCCATTTCCGACTTACTGCGGGGATTAAAAGGAACAACCCTGGATATGTTTCAGCGTCCGGAAAAACTGCTGGCTCTTGAGGAAATGTTATTACCATACTACACGGGTGGCAGTGCCGGCTTTGTCGGCTTGGGAGGAGGAGATAGCGGCGAGCCCGATGACTTAAAACTCGGTTTCACAGCATTACACCGTGGTTCTGATGGATTTATGTCCTTAAAACAATTCGAAAAATTTTACTGGCCCGGCTTAAAGGCCGTGATTATGGATATCATTAACCGCGGCGTTACTCCGTTTATGTTTTTTGAAGGCAGCTGGGACCAGCGTCTCGAATATCTGAAGGAATTACCCAAGGGTAAGATATTAGGCTGGTTTGACCGAACTAATTTGTTCAAAGCTAAGGAAATCATCGGCGATACGATGTGCATCTGTGGTGATATGCCGCTTTCGCTACTGCAAACCGGCACTCCGGAACAGGTAAGGGCCTACACAAAGAAACTCATTGACGTAGTCGGTAAAGGTGGCGGGTTTATTATGGGTTCGAACACTTCATTGGATGACGCCCGTCCGGACTTACTCAAAGTATGGGTAGATGCTACCCGAGAGTATGGGATATATAAGTAAAATAAGAAGAGTTTGATGAAATAGTGTAGTGTCGTCAAGAATGTATTGTATTTACTAGCTATTCACTTTCACAATAGTTATGTATAAAATAATACACTACCCACCTAACACTGCAATAGACTATGCCCGTCCGAAACTGGTAAAATCATGGGTAGGCCCACTAGAGAATACGGAGTATACGTGTAATTTGACTGTTCATATCGAGTTTGAACCGATTGGGCGGCGGGGAGATTGCCCCTCAGACAGCTCATTACTGGAATGTGCCCGCTATCTCGGTGTTGATATTGTTAGTATCTGCGGCGGTGTTGGGGACTGCGGACGCTGTATCGTTCAGATTTTGAAAGGCAAAGTATCACCGCTAACGGATAATGAACGGCAGTTACTGGATAAGGCAATGATTGCAAAGGGCTACCGCTTAGCCTGCCGTACTATTCCCTTAGGAGATATTCTGGTCAAGGTTCCGCCCCAATCCCTTTCTACTCCGCAACGAACTCAGGTAGAAGGTGAAGAAATTACTGTAAAACCGGCCTCCTCAGTTACAGTATGTCCGGTATCGTTAAAGCCGGCAACACTAGCCGACCTTCAGGCTGACGCAGAGCGTCTACGAGAATCTCCTGATATAAAAAATAAAGTTAAGATAAGTAATTTTGATATAGCAATTTTAAGAGAGATATCGCCGGAGTTACGCCTGAAAAAGTGGCAAATTCAGGCGGCTGTAAGGGATGGCGAAGTAGTAGCGTTATTACCCTTAAATCGTAATCCCCTCGGTCTGGCGGTTGATCTGGGGACTTCAAAGATTGCAGTTTATCTAATGGACTTGACCAGCGGGAAGACGTTAGCTCTTCGCGGACTAATGAACCCGCAAATTTCTTACGGCGAGGATATAATTGCCCGTATGGCACTGGCCAACCGTGGGACGGAACAGGCTAAATTACTGCAGGAATTAGTGGTCGCTGCGATAAATGAAGCTATTATAGAAATGTGTAATGAGACTAAAAAATCCCCGTCCGATATTGCCGATGCAGTACTGGTGGCTAATACGGCAATGCACCACTTGTTTTTACGTTTGCCGATAGGGCAGTTAGCACGGGCTCCTTACATCGCAACCGTGAGTTCGGCTATCGATGTGAAAGCCCGCGATATCGGTCTGAAAATTGCTTCGGGTGCGTATATGCATTTCTTACCTAATATTGCCGGCTATGTCGGAGCTGACCACGTGGCAGCCATTTTATCAACCGGTATCTATAAAGAAGATAGTATTACTATGGTACTCGATATCGGTACTAATACGGAAATCTGCCTGGCGAATCATCGTAAACTAACCAGCTTGTCCTGTGCGTCCGGACCTGCTTTTGAAGGAGCCCATATAAAGTCTGGTATGCGGGCGGCTGACGGCGCTATCGAACACGTAAAGCTGGTTTCAGATAAGGTAGAGTACCAGACGATTGGCGGCGTGGCCCCGGTGGGCTTATGTGGTTCGGCAATTCTGGATACTTTAGCCCAGCTATTTCTGGCTGGCATTGTCGATGCCAGCGGTAAAATAAAACCACATCCGAGAGTCAGAGAAAATAACGGCACCCGGGAGTTCGTCTTAGTTTATGGTAATAAACAGGATGAAGCTCGTCCCGATATTACATTTACGCAGCGGGATATCCGGGAGTTACAACTGGCTAAGGGGGCTATCCGTACCGGAATAGAAGTCCTTCTCGAATCGAATAAACTGAAGTATAGAGATATCGATAGTATACTGATTGCCGGTGCATTCGGCTCTTATATCGATGTGGCCAGTGCCGTAGCGATTGGGATGTTACCGAATTTACCGTTAGAGCGTTTTCGCCAGGTGGGTAATGCGGCAGGGATGGGCGCTAAGCTGGCCTTGATTTCACGCCATCAAAGAGCCATAGCCCAGGAAATCGGTACTCGAGTGCAGTATATCGATTTATCATCGGCCCCTCAGTTTTCACGCATTTTCAATAAAGCTATCAATCTAGGTTAAGACAATTCTTAGAAGTTACTTTAAAATACCGTTGACAAACTGTTGAATTCTCTGGTATTATTTTCACAATTGAATATTGATAACCGGGTGCCTTTATGGCTCAAATGGAGAGCAAGCCGGTGTAATTCCGGCACAGTCCCGCTTGCTGTATAGTCAGAACGCCGACCTGGTTGGTTTCTAGTCTGCCTCCGCGGAGTATGGGGGTGGGATTTATTTATTTAATAAATCCCCCTGTCCTGTCGAGCAGGGGGATATTTTTATTTAAATAGGGGGAAGAGCAATTGAAAAAGATTACAGGTTTATTAGTTGTATTGGTTTTAGCTATGGTACTTGTCGTCGGGTGTAATTATGTTCCGACATCTTCGACTACCACGACAAGTACCTCAATCACAACGACGACCAGCATTACCACCACCAATTATTCGCTCACTTTAACCGACCAGTTGGGCCGAAGGGTAACTATTAACAAAATCCCGCAGCGGATTATCTCTTTAGCTCCCAGTAATACGGAAATATTATTTGCTTTAGGTTTGGGCGATAAGGTCGTAGGAGTAACCGATTTCTGTAATTATCCGGACGAAGCACATGGAATTCCCAGTATCGGAGGGTTTTCAAACCCTGATATCGAAAGGATAATTTCACTAAACCCGGATTTAATTTTAGCGGATTCAATTCAGGAGGAAGAGGTTATTCCTCAACTGGAGGAGAGGGGATTTGCCATAGTCGGTCTGAATCCGGATAACATCGAAGAAGTTTTGGAAGCTATTACATTAGTCGGTGAGGTAACGGGAGCCGAACAAGCGGCTGGCGAATTAATATCTCAAATGCAGGGTGAGATTGATGCGATAATAAATAAGACTAAGGACATTACAAACGAACAAAAACCAAGGGTATTCTATATTATCTGGCACGAACCTTTAATGACAGCCGGCGCGGGTACGATGGAGGACGAATTAATTCGCCTTGTCGGTGGTATTAATATTGCCGGAGATTTGAGCAGTTATCCCGATATAAGCCTGGAGGCTGTATTAACAGCAAATCCGGAGGTGATAATTACCGGTATAGGAATGGGTACCGGTGAAGATGCAACATTCCAATTTGCCAAAACAGAGCCGAGGTTGGCGGATATTCCCGCACGGCAAAACGACCGTATATACGGGGTTCCCACCGACCTAAGCGGCCGTACCGGGCCTCGGTTAATTATTGCCTTACAACAATTTGCAGCTGCAATCCACCCCGAATTATTCCCGGAAACCGAATAAAGTCTCGAATACAAGTTATATTTATAAATAAAATAAAAAACTGGTTGTTATGAAATCAGGTTATAAATTTAAAAAAGAAGGGTATTTAATCCCGTCATGGCACTGGCGGAAACGCATCTATGCCATGATCGGGCTGGCGGTTTTGCTGCTAATTATAATGGTAATAGCTACAACGATCGGTAGCGTACAGGTGCCTTTGGAAACTACTTTTCAAATAATCCTATCAAAATTACCGTTCCTAACGATAACACCGGCATGGCCGGATACTACGGAAACAATTATCCTGGACATTCGTTTGCCCATGGTTATCATGGCTGGGCTCGTCGGGGCGGCATTGGCGATCGCCGGAGCCACTTATCAGGGTCTGTTCCGTAATCCACTAGCTGACCCTTATCTTATCGGTGCGGCACAGGGAGCTTCACTGGGAGCGATAATCGGATTCCTGCTTCCAACAGCCTGGGCAATTACCGGAGTGGGGGCAATACCTTTATTCGCCTTTGCCGGGGCAATTATCGCGACGGCTATCGTTTATGGACTTGCTCGCAGCGGTAAAACATTACCGGTGACAACACTGATTCTGGCAGGAGTGGCATTAAGTGCCCTGTTATCTTCTATAGTGTCCTATCTCCTCATTTCCAGCGGGGATAAAATGCACGGTATCGTGTTCTGGTTAATGGGTAGCTTTTCGCTTAGCCAGTGGTCGGACGTTTGGCTGGTATTGCCATACGTAATAGTCGGTATCGGAATTATTTTACTTTATGCCCGCCCCTTAAATGTAATGCAACTCGATGAAGAACAGGCTCAGCAACTCGGCATTAATGTAGAGAGAATAAAACTGATATTACTAGCGGCTTCTACCCTGATTACAGCAGCAGCTGTTTCTTTTGTCGGTACCATTGGGTTCGTCGGTATTATCGTCCCACACGCCGTGCGGTTAATCTGGGGGGCTGACCACCGCTTTCTGTTACCGTTATCCATACTGACCGGTGCCATTTTTATGATTCTAGCCGATTTATTAGCACGTACCGTGCAAGCTCCTACGGAAATCCCAATAGGCGTAATCACGGCTATTTGCGGTGCACCGTTCTTCCTATATTTGTTACGCCGCCGGAAAAAGGTTATTTTCTGAGGTTACGATGATAAAAATCGAAATGCAAAATGTATCCATCGGTTACTCGCATAAACCGATATTAAAAGATATCAATATAGAGGTTCTACCCGGCCAGCTTGTAGGTTTAATTGGGCCGAACGGTTCCGGTAAATCAACAATTATCCGGGCCTTAACCCGCGTTATCGGTTTACTCGAAGGTAATATCATTATTGATGGGAAAAATATTAAGCAGATATCAAGGCATGATTTAGCCAGGATTATGGGTGTGGTGCCTCAGGTACCCTTATTACCGAGTGCTTTTACCGCCTTCGAGGTTGTCCTGATGGGCAGGAACCCGCATCTTGGTATGTTCCGGAATGAAAGTGAACGGGAAGTGGAAATTACCTTACGGGCGATGGAGAGAACGATGACACGCCATCTGGTCAACCGACGCGTCGGCGAACTCTCCGGCGGCGAGATTCAATGTTTGCTGATTGCCCGCGCTCTAACACAGGAAACCAAGGCGATTCTGCTGGACGAACCAACAGCTAATCTGGACGTCGGTCGCCAGATTGAAATATTGAATTTGATAAAACAGCTCTGTGCAGAGAAAAATGTTGCGGTACTCGCTGCATTACATGACCTGAATTTAGCCGTCCAGTACTGTGACCGGTTGGTATTGATTAATCAGGGACGGGTTCATGCACAGGGAACCCCGGAAGAAGTTATTACGGCATCGAATGTCAGAGACGTTTATGGTGCAGAGGAGTGTGTTTATACGCACCCGGCGAACGGACGTCCGACGGTTTTAATAAATCCGGAGAATATACGTTTGTTTACCCGCAACTCGTATGAGGAACACAACAACTGATGCCGATAGAAGCCTTATTAATTTTCGGGCTGGCTCTGGTGCTTGACCTGGCATTCGGAGAACCGCCAAATTATATCCACCCGGTATTCTGGATGGGTAAGGTAATATCGTTATTTTTCCGGGGCAGCAATAGGTATTCTCACAGGCTTCAGTTTATATACGGGATAGTAATTTTTATGCTTACTATGGTGCTTTTTACAGCAGTAGTGTTTTTCCTCCTCTGGTTTTTACGGGGATTAAATCCGGTTGCTTATATTGTTGTCGCCGGCCTAATTTTAAAAACCACCTTCTCATTGAATGGGTTACGACGAACCGCCTTGAAAATTAAAAGCTTGCTTAAGGCGGATAAACTAGCTGGAGCAAAGTTCGAGCTACGAGCACTTGTCGGCCGGGATACCAGCCGGCTGGAAAAACCGCAGTTAGTCTCGGCAACGGTCGAATCCGTAGCGGAGAGCAGCTGTGATAGCTTTTTTGCGCCTCTTTTTTACTTCCTGTTTTTCGGAGTACCCGGTGCCGTATGCTACCGGGTCATCAATACTCTCGATAGCATGGTAGGACACCATGGAGAATATGAATATACCGGTAAGTTTTCCGCCTGGTCGGACACAGTGGTAAATTATATTCCTGCCCGTATAGCAGCCGTATTTATCGTTTTCGCCAGCTGGGTTTTCCGGGCGAAAGCCGGACAGGCGTGGCGTATTATGCGGCGCGACTGTAAAAATACGAAAAGTCCAAATGCCGGATGGACGATGAGTGCGGTTGCCGGTGCCCTAGATGTGCAACTGGAAAAAGTAGGTTATTATAAGTTGGGCGATGCGAATACTCCCCTGGTAGTTCAAACAATAGATAAATCTCTTAAGATTGTGATAACTGCCTCTCTTTTTTGGAGTTTGATATTAATATTGATTGAGGTAGCCTATTATGCTGCGACCTAAGGGAGAAATAGATAATCTGACTTCCGGGATACACGGTGGTTTAGATTATAAAGAACTCGAAGAACTCGGAATTTCTCCTGACAGAATTTTGGATTTCAGTGTCAGCACCAATCCTTTCGGGCCGCCGGGAGGTATCCGCCAGGCAATAAGGCGAGCCGATATATGTAATTATCCTGATTCCGAAGCCTCGGAACTCAAGAAAACAATATCGAAAAATAACGGCGTATCTCTTAATAATATAATGGTCGGCAGCGGCTCGACAGAGCTTATCCGGCTGATTACCACAGCTTATTTTAAGGAAGGTGACCCCGTAATTATACCCCAACCTTCTTACGGAGAGTATAAAATCGCCAGCCGTATTGCCGGTGCCCGGGTAATAGAACAACTATTATACGAAAAGTCAGGTTTTCAAATGGATACCGATAGGACGGTATATTTAATTAAAAAACAGTGCCCAAAAGGTATATTTATCTGTAATCCGAACAATCCGACCGGGCAATATTTATTAAAAGCGGATTTGCATAAAATAATCGAAGTTGCTAGAAACACTTTAATCATTCTTGACGAAGCCTATGTTGCTTTTACGGAGAATCCCTGGAATTCTACAGGCCTGATTAAAACGGGGAACGTAATAATATTAAGGTCAATGACTAAGGACTATGCTCTGGCCGGTTTGAGACTGGGTTATTTGGTTGCTCCGGAAAACATAATAGAAGTATTAGAGAGAGTGAAACCGCCCTGGAATGTCAGCTCCGTGGCTCAGGCGGCCGGTCTGTTCGTACTTCAAAATAAGGAGTATCTGGAAGAATGCCGCCGTAAAATTAATAAGGTTAAAGAATACCTTTTTAGAGAATTGATTAATCTGGGGTTGAATCCTTTACCGTCCAGGAGTAATTTTTTCCTGGTGAAAGTAGGCAATGCCGGTCGGTTCAGGAAGGCATTGCTGCACAGGGAAATACTGGTAAGGGATTGTACCTCTTTCGGTTTACCGGACTATATCCGTATCGCACCCCGCTCTATGGCAAATAGCCGGAGATTAATTTCGGCGATTAAAGAAACCGGGAGGGTATTATAAATGCCTGGTAAAGTATTAATGGTACAGGGTACCGCTTCTTCGGTAGGGAAAAGCGTACTGGTCGCCGCCTTCTGCCGTATTTTCCGTCAGGATGGTTATAAGGTCGCTCCGTTTAAAGCCCAGAATATGGCTTTAAATTCTTTTGTAACCAGAGAGGGCGGTGAAATCGGCCGGGCCCAAGCCGTCCAGGCGGAAGCCGCCGGTATCGAACCCAGCGTGGATATGAATCCGGTGTTACTTAAACCGGAAGCCGATGCTAAGTCACAGGTTATTGTTTCAGGTAAAGTAATGAAGACGCTGCGGGCAGATAAGTATTATGAATATACACCGCGGTTATTAAAGATTATCGAGGATTCTTTGAAACGGCTTCGCCGGGACTATGATATCGTTGTCATCGAAGGAGCCGGCAGTCCGGCTGAAGTAAACCTTAAACGCACCGAAATAGTAAATATGCGGATTGCCCGGCTGGCTAAAGCCCCGGTTCTGCTGGTCGGCGATATCGACCGCGGCGGTGTTTTTGCCTTTATCGTCGGTACTCTAGCTCTGTTAAATCCGCAGGAACGTAAACTGGTGAAAGGACTGGTTATTAACAAGTTCCGCGGCGATATTTCATTATTAAAATCCGGCCTTGATTTTCTAGAGCAAAAGACGGGCAAGCCCGTGCTGGGGGTAGTTCCTTATTTTCGGGATATTGTTATTGCCCAGGAGGACTCGGTCTATCTCGATGAAAGAATAGCGAAAAAAGGCGGCGGTTTAAATATTGCTGTTATCCGTTTGCCCCATATCTCTAACTATGATGATTTCGACCCGTTGGAAGCAGCTGGCTGCAGGTTGAGCTACATTACCAAGCCGGAAGATTTAACCGATGCTGATTTGATTATTTTACCCGGTACCAAGAGCACCATGGCCGACCTGGCTTTTTTGCGGCGGCAACAACTGGATAAAGCGATTATCCGCCAGGCAAAAAAGGGTACCCCGGTTATCGGTATATGCGGCGGTTACCAGATGATGGGGAAAATCATAAGCGACCCCAGCAAAGTTGAATCATCCGATAATATTACACCGGGTCTGGGATTACTGGATATCAATACAGAGTTCGTTCCGGAGAAAAAAACAACTCAGGTAAAGGCAAAAGTAGCCGCCGATTCAGGCCTGTTAGCCGGGCTTAAAGGGACTAAAGTTACCGGCTACGAAATCCATATGGGACAGACCGCCGGTAAAAAAAACCCGGTACTTCGGGTTATTAAAACGCCTCAAGGGATAGGCTCCTATTTCGACGGAGCAGTTAATAAAAATGGCCGGGTATTCGGTAGTTACCTGCACGGTCTATTTCATAATGCGGAGTTTATGCAGGGCCTCGTAAATAATTTACAAAAAATGTGCGGCATTTCCACAGCTACGCCGGAGCTTTTTAGCCGTGAAGAGCAGTATGACCGGTTAGCCGACCTGGTAAGACAGAATCTCGATATGAAAAAGGTATATGAGATATTAAGGAGTGAATAGTATGATAGTGAAAACCAGGGGCCTGGTTCAGATTTATACCGGTGATGGTAAGGGGAAAACCACGGCAGCTCTCGGACTGGCCATAAGGGCATCGGGACAGGGCCTGAGAGTCTGTTTCATTCAATTTCTTAAAGGCATATTCGGAGGAGAACATTTTTTTGTCTCTCAGCACCATGCTTTCGATATTATTCAAATCAGTACCGGTGACCTGTTTACCAAATCTATCGACCGCGTCAGCGAAGAAGCGAAGCAGACTCTGGAGTACGCCGAAGAACGAATGCTAAATAGCGAGTATGACTTACTCATACTGGACGAAGTCTTTATTGCTATTCAGTATAAACTCATTTCCGTCCGGCAGATATTGGAGCTGATAGATAAGAAACCGGAATCGCTCGAATTAATCCTGACCGGCCGTAATGCTCCGGAAGCGATTTTGGAGCGTGCCGACCTTGTCACGGAAATGCGAAAAATCAGGCATCCTTTCGAAAAAAGTATCCATGCCCGAGTTGGTATCGAGTACTGACACATTGGTCATCCGAGCCTCTCGAAATTAATGTATAATTACCTTATGGATTTTTCCCGCAATGCTTTTTATCAGGAAAAACTATCGAAGTTATCTCTGGAAAAAGAGATTATCCGGGCCAAAGATTTTGAAGAATGCGACTTCGATAGCTGTATCTTCGTCGACTGTATTTTTGAGAAATGCAAATTTATCGGTTGCAATTTCAACGAGTGTATTTTAAGTGCCATCAATCCGCTGGACTCACGTTTTATCGATATTACCTTTACGAAATCAAAAGTAATCGGTTTCGATTGGACAAGGGCCCAAAAAATAGAAGACTTGGCCTTTAATAATTGCCAGATTAACTATTCCAATTTCAAATTGCTGAAAATCCCCGGAGTGAAAATCACCGGCTGTGAGGCGAAAGAGGTTGATTTCATCGAGACCGATTTAAGCAAAGGTGATTTTAAGAATACCGATTTCGAAAAAAGTCGGTTTTTTAAGACGAATCTCACCGGAGCGGATTTTAAGGGAGCGAAAAACTACTTCATCGATGTGAAAAACAATGCACTGAAAAAGACTCGTTTTTCCCTACCGGAAGCCCTTGTATTACTCGATAGCCTGGATATCATTATCGAATAGCAGCCTAAATGTGCCAATCTTTATATAGCTTTTTATATTCTTTTGTATAATATCGATAGTGCTCGGCTACCAGGTCAGCCTGGGCGGCATTAACTTTCCGTTTAACCTGAGCAGGCACACCGGTAACAAACGATTCATCGGGGATATTTGAACCGGGTGTTACTACGGCCCCGGCGGCGATAACACACTTAGCTCCAACTACGGTTTCATCCAGTATAGTGGCATTATTACTTACCATAGTATTGTTACCTATCCTGGTGCAATGAATTACGGTATTATGGCCGATAACCACGTTTTCCCCGATATCCATTCTGGCTTTAACGTGTAAAACACTATTATCTTCAATATCGGTATTATTTCCAATCGTAATAGGAGCAAAATCACCGCGTACGACTACTCCAGGCCAGAGACAGCAATATTCCCCTATAGTTACGTCCCCGATGACAACGGCACTCTCGCTGACCCAGGCGGATTCGGCGACTTTAGGAGTTTTACCATTGAACGGTTTAATCATCTTTCCCTCTCGAGTGTTTAACCTAATTATAGAAATTCCATAGTTCAGAGGGCAAGTTTAGCGATTGCCCATAAATTGAGAATCAAATAATTAGAGGACAATAATCTAGCACTCTTCCCAAGGTATTGCATTAAGTATGAACTAGAACGGGAACCGCTAATATTAAGTTTAATTTTAATTGACATAGCCTCTTTCGCCATCTTATAATTTTTTATCAACATACTATTGGCCGTCTCGACTTTCCCGGGCTTCCGGGCAGTTTTATTGGTATTAAGTATGTATAAAGTCCCCTTGATAGTATGAGAAGTAAAATTAAAAGCCTGTTTTGCCTGCCGACTTGACCTAAGGGTGAATATTCCTGTAGCACGGCTGGTTAGCCGTTGGAGAAAAAGCCGCAGAACACGGGGAAAATGACCTAATGTGAATTCTCTAGTGCTAAAAATCCCCCATGCGCCCGCAGGCCGTGCTTCGTCACTCAAATAAACATAGTATATAAAGTTTATAAAGATGATTCGTAAATCTGTTTTTACGAGCGATAAAGAAAGAAAAGAGAGACAAACTTATGGGCGTTTATACGGTTATGTTGCCTGATGAAATTATCATTAAAGCTATAGAAGACTTTACTAATATAGTCGTAATAGGTTGCGCCGGATGTGCAAATGAGAGTCTCGCCTATGATAAAGACCAGCCGCAAAAAGCTGTATTCGATAAGTTTTTTGGACAATATATGCCGGCCCCGGATGCGATTACCCAAGAGGCGTCCCGGCTTGCGAATATTTTCAAAAATAAAGGTAAGGATGCCCGGATAGCGATTAGCATGGTACCATGCTCGTACTCAAATAACGGCCGGCCTGCGAAATGGAAGAGCATATGCAGCGATGCTGAAGCTGTAGTCACTTTATGCTGTGTTGCCGGAACGGTGGGCATAAAAACACATCTGGAGAAATCCGTGAATATTATTCCGGGCATGAAAACAGTAGGGGTACACTATTGTCATAAAATATACGATTCTGCTAAAGGAATGATTTACATAGATAAAAATAATTCAAAATTTATTTCTATTTTTAAACCCTAGAAGAAACATCCTAATATCGACCCCATTAACCGGAACTAAGTTGCACTATTTTGCGTGATGGTATATTCCGGATTCATCTCTGGTATTGTACAGTTCAAAGGTCACTTTTGAGTTGGCGGGTGATATTGAGCGATATACAGAAACTTCAAACTAGCTTTTACTCCGGCTTTAAAGAACTATATCTATTTTACATCCGCGTGGTAGCTTTGCAGCGATTTAACGTCCGATTTGCCATCGCGGTGGGCGGCTATTCCTTTAGCCGCCGCTGAAGCAGCAGCCAGCGTCGTAATATAAGGCACCCGGTACTTTACGGCTGCCTTGCGTATATAGGAGTCATCATACCTACTGGTTTTTCCCTCAGGAGTATTAATGATGAGCTGGATTTCTTTATTCTTAATGGCATCCGTGATATTAGGTCTTCCCTCATGCTCTTTACGTATGAACTCCGATGGAATTCCTTCACCTGCCAAACAGGCCTGGGTACCTGCCGTAGTTTTAATTTTAAAGCCAAGGGCGGCGAACTGTCTGGCAATATCAACAGCGGCTTGATGGTCTCGTTTCGAGACGGTAATGATTACCGTCCCCTTAGTCGGCAGGGAAATAACCGACTCCTGTGCTTTCCAGTATGCCAGCCCAAAAGAATCGGCCATGCCCAGCACTTCGCCGGTGGATTGCATTTCCGGACGGAGTACCGGGTCGACATCCGGGAACATATTAAAGGGGAAAACTGATTCTTTGACGCCAAAGTGCAGTACGGGCTGTTTTTTCAAATTTAAATCCCTGATTTTCTTACCCATCATTAGCTGAGTAGCTAATCGTGCCATCGGAATTCCGCAGACCTTAGAGACTATCGGAATCGTACGGGACGCCCGCGGATTAGCTTCCAGGACGTAGACAACATCCTGGCAAATGGCATATTGTACGTTCATAACACCAACTACTTTCAGTTCGCTGGCGATACGCCGGGTATATTCTTCTATGGTATCGATGTGTTTTTGAGGAATACTAACTGGCGGTAACACGCAGGCAGCGTCACCGGAGTGCACACCGGCGTATTCGATATGCTCCATAACCGTCGGGATGAAAACTTCTTCACCGTCCGCCAAGGCATCGGCCTCGGTCTCGATGGCATTTTCCAGGTAACGCTCAATAAGAATCGGGCGGTCCGGGGTGACCTCGATAGCCGCACTTACATAATGTTTCAGTTCTTCCTCTTCGTGAATTATTTCCATACCCCGTCCGCCGATAACATAGGAGGGGCGAACGATGAGCGGGTAACCTATCTGATTCGCTAATACAATTGCCTCGTCGAAGCTGCCGGCTGTACCCGATTCCGGCATGGGTATACCATACTTTTTCATCATTTGCTTGAAGCGGCCCCGGTCGGAAGCGATATCTATGGAATTTACCGAAGTGCCTATAATGTTCACCCCGGATGCTTCAAGTTTGGCTGCAATATTAAGCGGAGTCTGCCCGCCGAATTGAACAATAACTCCGATAGGTTTTTCTTTCTGATAAATCTCCAGGACGTCTTCCAGCGTTAAAGGTTCGAAATACAGTTTGTCGGAGGTGTCGAAATCGGTGGAGACCGTTTCCGGGTTACAGTTAATCATTATGGTTTCATAGCCTTCATCCCGTAAAGCATAGGTCGCGTGAACACAACAATAATCGAATTCGATACCCTGGCCGATACGTATCGGCCCGCTGCCGAGAACAATCACCTTTTCCCTGTCCGAAGGCTGAGCTTCGTCTTCCTGCTCGTAAGTGCTGTAAAAATATGGGGTACTGGCCTCGAATTCCGCCGCACAGGTATCGACGGTTTTATATACAGGCCTGATATTCCTTTTAAACCTGAGCTTCCTGATTTTTTCTTGATCCTTACCGGTTAATATACCGATTTGTTCATCGGAAAAGCCCATGCGTTTTACTTGCAGAAGAAGTTCGGATGTTAGATTCTGCGACCGCAACATTTCTTCCATATCTACAATGTTCCGGAGCTTGGCTGTAAACCATAAATCGATTTTTGTTTTTTCCGTGATAGCCTCAGGTGTAATACCTCTTCTTAAGGCAGCCATGATAGCCCACAATCTCAAGTCGTTTGGTTCGAGAGGAAATGAATTAATATCGGCTGCCGTTTTCCACCCGGGGTCTTCCCAGGTGAGCGATTTTCTATTCGACTCCAAGGAGCGAACCGCTTTCTGTAGTGCAGCTTCAAAATTCCGGTCGATAGCCATGACTTCGCCGGTAGCTTTCATCTGGGTGCCGATAGTACGGCTGCTAGAAGCAAATTTTTCAAACGGCCAGTTGGGAATTTTTACGACGACATAGTCCAGTGCCGGTTCGAAGGAGGCCATGGTTTTGCCGGTTACCTGATTGGGGATTTGGTCCAGGGTCTTACCCGCCGCGATTTTAGCCGCGACACGGGCAATCGGATAGCCGGTGGCTTTGCTGGCCAGGGCTGAACTGCGGCTAACACGGGGGTTGACTTCGATGACATAATAACGGTTGCTGGTAGTATCCAGGGCAAACTGCACATTACAGCCACCTTCGACGCCAAGTGCCCGGATAATTTTCAGACTGGCCGAACGTAACATTTGATATTCTTTGTTATTCAGTGTCTGGCTGGGGGCAACGACGATACTGTCACCGGTATGTATGCCTACAGGGTCAAAGTTTTCCATATTACATACGGTGATACAATTATCCGCTGCGTCCCGCATTACTTCATACTCGATTTCCTTCCAGCCGCCAATCCAGCGTTCCATTAGTATTTGCTGGATGGGACTGGCAGCTAAACCGTTAGCGGCAACTACCTCGAATTCCTCCCAGTTATGGGCCACACCGCCGCCGGTGCCTCCCAACGTAAAAGACGGCCGGATAATAAGTGGTAGCCCTATCCGACGGGCAAATTCTCCGGCTTCATTGAGATTAGTCGCGCTGGCACTTTCGATTACCGGTTCGCCGATGCTCATCAATAATTGCTTAAATAACTCCCGGTTTGACGCATTTCTTATAGTGGACACAGGTGTTCCTAACGACCTGACATTATATTTTTCCAGCACTCCGGCGTCAGATAATTCGTGGGCCAGAGTCAGGCCGGTTTGCCCGCCCAGTGTAGGCAATAACCCATCCGGGCGTTCCTTTTCAATGATACGGGTTAGTGTTGCTACAGTTAGTGGCTCAATATAGACGATATCGGCAATTCCGGGGTCGGTCATAATCGTTGCCGGATTTGAGTTTACCAGCACCGAGGTTATACCTTCCTCCCGCATCGCTTTACACGCCTGGGCACCGGCATAATCAAACTCAGCCGCCTGACCGATGACGATGGGACCGGAGCCGATAATTAATACTTTCGACGGTTTAGTTACCGGCATTATTTCGACTCCTTAATCATCTGCAGAAACCGTTCGAAGATGTAGGTATTATCCAGAGGGCCGGGAGAAGCTTCGGAATGATACTGGATGGTAAATATCGGCAATTCCTTATGCCTTAATCCCTCCACCGTGCCGTCGTTTAGATTTAGGTGCGTTACTTCCAGCCCGTTCTTCAGTGTGTCCGGGTCGACGGCATAACCGTGATTTTGAGCCGTAATATAGACTCTGCCGGTAGCTAAATCCCGGACGGGGTGGTTCCCACCCCGGTGACCGAATTTCAACTTAAAATTATTAGCCCCAAAGGCACGGGCGATAATCTGATTCCCCAGACAAATCCCCATAATCGGTTTCTTGCCGATAAGCCCTTTTATATTAGTTACAATATAGTCCAATAGCTCCGGATTACCCGGCCCGGGAGACAGTAAAATGCCGTCGGGATTTAGAGCAAGGATTTCTGCAGCGGATGAAGTGCAGGGCACTACAGTTATGTTGCAGCCCAGTTGCTTTAAGATACGTAAAATGTTAAATTTAACGCCGCAATCCAGCGCAACGATATGGTATCCTGTGGTTATAATTTCAGGCTGCCAATGGTAGGAAAATGTTGAAGTAACTTCTTTGACAAAATCAATAGAGCCATAATCAGGCATCCCGTGTAACTCTTCGAGAGCCTGTTGCGGAGTCTTCCCGGAAGTTATCATTCCCATCATAACCCCGGAAAGACGTAACCGGCGGGTTATTGCCCGGGTATCGATGCCATAAATTCCCGGAATAGCATTATCTGCCAGATATTGCCCGATAGTTTTTTGGTTCAGGTAATGATTGGGTTTTAGGCAAGGTTCCCGGACTGCAAATCCCCGAACCTGAATTTTCCCCGATTCGTTATCCTGTTCATTGGTTCCGTAATTACCGATAAGAGGGTAAGTCGGAACCAGGATTTGTCCGGCAAATGACGGGTCGGTCAGCATTTCCTGGTAGCCAACCATGCTGGTACAAAAAACTACTTCTCCAAAGGAATCAGACTCAGCACCAAAAGTATAACCCTGATAAACTGAGCCATCTGCTAAGACCAGGAATGCCTTTTTATCCATAATTACGTTAATAAAAACCCTTTATTAACTCTAATTTATTTCACCACCAGACTTCAATTTTTAAAACGGATATTTCGTAAGTATTTCAAACTTATCCTGCATTATATTACGGGTGTCTTGTTTCTCCCCATTTGGAGAGAAGCTCGATTCCCCTGGCCAGTTCAGCATCGGAAATGGTCAGGGAGAGGCGTACGTAACCTTCTCCGTATTCCCCATAGCCGGTTCCCGGTGTTACGACAACGCCAATCTTCTCCAATAACTCAGCGGTGAGGCTGAGTGAAGTATAGCCCTGCGGGACTCTAGCCCAGATATACAGGCTGGCTTTAGGTGATTGCACCTGAAACCCAATCTTATTTAAAACGGGAATAATTTGATTACGGCGTTTTTCATAGATATCATTATGTTCCTTAATGCACTCCTGGGGGCCGTTGAAGGCTTCTATGGCTGCATATTGAATAGCCTGGGGTATTCCTGAATCCATGTTTGATTTTACTCTCCGCAAAGCATCAATTATTTCAGCGTTACCGACAGCCATACCGATACGCCACCCGGTCATGTTGTAACTCTTGGATAAAGAATGAAATTCGATACCGACTTCCCGGGCTCCAGCCGCTTGTAAGAAGCTGACCGGCTCATAGCCGTCAAAGGCAACCTCCGAATAAGGCCCGTCATGACATATTGCTATATCATACTGCCGGGCAAACTCTATAG
>JAFGLR010000017.1 GCA_016927955.1 Dehalococcoidales bacterium | reverse complement strand
GAGCTGACTTATATTGAGTTTAGTGCCTTAAAACGGGTTAAAGTAATAGCGGACATCCATTGTGTTACCGGGTGGTCGAAGCTGAATACCCTATGGGAAGGTCCGAGTACTTCGGTGGTTAAAGAAATAGTTAACATAAAATCTGAAGCCAGATTTGTTATCGTACACGCCGCAGGCAATTTTACCACCAATTTGCCTTTAGCTGATTTTTTTGAGTCGGATGTACTTTTGGCTTTGAAATACGATGATAAACCGCTATCTACCGAACACGGTTTTCCGGTACGTCTAGTAGTACCGCGGCTGTATTTCTGGAAGAGCGCCAAATGGGTTACCGGACTAGAGTTTGTATCTGAGGACCGCCCCGGGTTCTGGGAAGCCGCGGGTTATCATAATCACGGTGACCCTTGGCTTGAAGAGCGGTATTCCCGGTAGGCGGTTTATTCCAATAAAATTATAGACCGGGATTGATAAGTCCCGGCCTAAATACTCTCTTTGCTCATTATCAAACAGCGAGTAATTTGTCCAGAGATGCCTGGTTGAATCCGATAACAACCTTGTCATCGACGATAATAACCGGGACGCCCATCTGGCCTGATTTTTCTATCATCTCTTTAGCCTTTTCCCGGTCACTGGTAACATCATGTTCTGTGAATTTGACGCCTTTTTGCGAAAGATACTCTTTCGCCCGGTGACACCAGGGTCAGGTACTGGTAGTATAAATAACAACGTTCTTCTCGGTCATCTTCTCCTCCTGATTGCATCCCTATACCGGAATCTTATTATGCCTGTTCGCATAGTGTCAACCGGATTACAGATTAATTAGCCTCAAGGTTAGCTTCAATTTTATAAAATACGTGTCAACCCATTATAAATTGCGTAGTATTACGGATATAACACCAATGCTTAAAAAGACGATATTTAAATAAACGGCAATTAAGTAGCGCCGAAAATGATTCAGGAGGCCGTAAATGTCGATTGCTTTTTCTATCGGTGAACTGGTAGCGATTGCGGTAGGTATTGAAAAACAGGGTATCGCTTTTTATGACGTAATGGCAAGGTCAACCAAGCAGCCTTTAGCCCGCGACCTGTTTATCAGCCTGGCTGATGCCGAGCGCACTCATATGGAAACCTTTAAAAATATGCTATCGGAGGCAGATACTTACACTCCGCCCTACGATAATGAGCACGAATATGATGATTACTTAAGATCCCTCATCAGTAGTGCTGTTTTCACAGATGAAAGTGCCACCAGTGAGCTGGCGACTCGTGCCGGCAGTGAAGTAGAAGCTCTGGATATCGGTATCGGTGCAGAGAAAGACTCTATCTTGTTCTATTATCAGATGAAAGAAATAATGCCTCCGCCTAGTGTGCCGATAATTGAAAATATTATTAGAGAAGAAAAGCTGCACCTCAGCCAGTTAAGCGGAATAAAAAATAAAATGTCTGATGACAAGTTATCGAATTGAAGAATAATTACAGGCCTCTTAAGAACTCCGGCCGGAGGTTTTTCTCGTCACGGTTCTGTAGCACTCTACTTAACTGGTTTAACATAATCTCTTTATCTTGCGGCAGAATGCCGCGGACCGAAACGTAGTTAGAAGCATGCATCGAGCTGAAGAAGCAGTTGGTGAATGTAGTATTTTCCAGGATTATTTTCAATTCTTCCAGCGAGCGGAACGGGTCGATGAGTGTGAATTCCCCTTTTTGCCACCAGTCGTAAATCGGTGTACCGGGGACGAGGGTTAACGTCAGCGCCCCGGCAAAATCAGGGTCTACCGCAGTTAGCACTCTGGCGGTAGCTAAGGCATGTTTATCGCTGTTTTCTACGCTGCCGATACCAAGAATAACCGTGACCGAACTGGTAATGCCGGCTTCTTTAATACGGCGTCCGGCATCGATTATTTCCTGGCTGGTAGCTCCTTTACGGATACGCTGCAGGATTTCGTCATCGCCGCTTTCGATGCCCATATAGATAATGCCGAGTTTTAACTTTCTCAGTTCGACAAGTTCATCCACCGTCCGCCGTAATATATCTTTCGGTGTGGCATAGGTGCCGATGCGGTCAACTTGGGGCAGTTTTTCGTTGATATAATGGAGAATTTCTTTAAACTGGGGATAGGGGTAAACCAGGGCATCGCCATCCTGCAGGAAGATTTTTTGTCCGTCCCACTGGTCGGCAATATGGTATACAATAGGCGGCATCCCGGGAAGACGTACACCATGAGCCTGATACAGGGCGAGGGCGTCAATTTCCTCTTTAACTTCGGCCAGGTCCCGCATGTGCAGTTTCTTATTCCACATCATGCAAAAAACACAGGTATTATTGGAACAGCCGGCAGTTAAGGGTAGATAATAACTGGCGTGCTCGCTGGGCGGACGGACAATATCCGGTCGGACGAATGTCATGGTTTAATTATAGTGCTTATTGGGCAATAATTGCGAATTGGTAGGTTCGCACTATAATACCTTCAACGTCTTCCTCATCCAAGGATATCGATTGGATTAAGACTAAGGGATATATGCCGCTGTCTTTCAACGACCTGGCATAGCTGAAAATCTGGCTTTCGTTTTGCGCTACACCTTGAATAAACGCACTGTCCCGCACGTCCACAGATGTTATTGAGATACCTGATGGTACCAGGCTCCAAATCTGGCGGGTATTATTATCTTTAATGTCACGGTTGTCCGCCATACTGTTTATCAAATTGGTGTAAGAGGTCGCTGCAGCATCCGTCGCCATAATCTGGTCTTCGAGCGGTTGAACCTGGTTCTGTAACTGAGCCACCTCGTCTTTTATAGCTTTAGTATCATTTTTAATCTGAGTAATGTCATTATTTTTAGCGGTAATCTGAGAATTTATATCTTTGGTTTCTTTCGCTGTGTTATTTCCCAGCATCCAGACGAATGCCAGTAGGAGTACCGCTAAAAATGCTACCACCGGCCATATAACCCGGGAAGCCTTTGGTTTTTCCGGTTGTAAGGCTTTAGGCAGGGCGTTGAGATTGATTACCGAACCGGCCACATCGCTTCCGTTTTCCTTGAAGACTAAACCGATATTGACGGTAAACTGACTGGCATCGAAATCGGCTACGGGTTGCATTACTGCCGGAATCGGGGATACCTGGCTGCCCAGGGTGCCGACCAGTAACGGCCAGCTTTCCGGTACCTGTACCAGGTCGCCATCGACAAATATCGGGGTGTTACTATCTAATTGTTTATCCGCATGACTGGAGTTATAGAAGGTAATCGTCCGGTCGAGTTCCTCGGAAATGGTGGGTAATTTATCTACCAGCGACTCTGCTTCGCCGGGTAAGGAAAGACTGCGGATGACCTGCGGCACCCGGTCGGACATGACGGCGATCTCGAAGTTGGAAGACCGTAAACTAACGACAATAACGGAGGGTTGTTCGATAATACGGCAGAGGGCCAGCGGTACCAGGTCCATCAGATAAGGTTTGAGACCGGCTAACTGCATCGCCTTTACGGCATTATCGACGGCCGTTCGGGAAACAGCCGCCAGGAAAAGTGTCGTTTCCTGGTCCTTAGCCGAAATAACCTGGTGTATTAAATACACTTCATCGAGAGAGAGCGGAATAACCCGCTCGGCTTCCCGTTTGATAGCTTCGGGTAATATAGCATCGGGTAATTTAGGCAAAGTTACAATACGATAAAGAGAACCCGGTTCGCTCAAACCGATAGCGACCTTTTTGGCGGATACCTTAGTCAGGCGTAATAACTCCTTGATTTTGTCGGCTATTTGAACGCTATCCTGAATAAGACCATGCTTAACTAAGCCCGGCTCGAGCGGCAAACTCGCCCATTTCTCTACCTGTCGGCCCCGGCCGACCAGCAGCTTGAGAGCGTTATCTTCGATAAATAAGGTCGTTACTTGTTTGGCCATTTATTTATTCCTCGTAACCGTAGAGAGAAAGAGTGAAATCTCCCTGAGTGGTTGTTACTTCAATGGTACTCCCGTCCTCTTGCTCAACCTCATCGGTTTGGACGGACATCGTTACCCCGTCAATGGTAGCACTGGCAAAATCAGTATCGGCGGTTATATCGTTAATAAAATTCAAAATATCCCAGGTGGCGCCTCTAACTGAGATATTAATCTGCGTCACAAACATAGTAACGTCACTGAGCTGGGTTTCGTTAGGTCCGTTTACGTTAACGCTCAATACCACCAGACCGTTACTATGAGCCAGGTCAAAAAGCAGCTCGTCGTAATCGATATTCTCGATGGACTCCGGAATTACCTGCTGTCCTTCCTGGAGTTTTTGCTGGGCTAATAACAGGTCGCTCTGCAACTGGGCAATTTGGCCGGTAGTCTGGTTTAATAATTCTTCCTGGTTGGTCTTTTCTTTAAGCGCGGAAGTATAATTCGAATTAGCGTTGTTGAGGTTTTGCTGTGCCGTCGTATTTTCGGTTTGCTGCTTACTATAAAACATATAAAGGTAAACAGCAGCGGCGAGGAAGATGACGATGCAAAGTATGATGATGTATCTCGGGTTAATTTTCATTAGTTATCTCTAGTTAAAATTTACTTTCTCTTATCATAAATACATTTTAAGGTATTAGTCAAGTCCTTAAAGGTACTTTAGTACGATAATACTATGAGTTTATATTTTATTAACCTACCTGTAACCTAATGGAAGGTGACTATTAATACCGGTTTATTGATGGCCACTTTACTATAAAATAATAATCTACTTTATCCTCAAATTACGAGAGTATTTTAACGGGTTATTTGCCATGTATGGATAGACCATCCAGTTCCTGTTCCAGTGATAGGTATATTTAAATTGGATGGCGGATTAGTATGTGTTAAGGTGTTGCCTGAATACAATTCAATAGAAACGCTCTTGTCTGCACCAGCTGCGGCTACTGACCCATAATAATTACCGCCAGGCTGGAAGATAACCTGACCACTTAGGGAGAGGACAAATACAAAATCAGTCGGGCTTGAGGCCATATTAGGCTTAAATATTATATCGCCCACAGTTATGATAGCCCCCGAACCCGTAATAGTAAGTTTAGTACCTATATTAGAAACAGCAGTACTATCACAAAATAATGTATTTCCACCCAAATCAAGTGTGAAACTATTTCCTGTTGTTCCAACATCCAGTGCTCCGCCAGTAACATAAACGGTTCCACCTAATGTGGACATAAAACTCGCAGTACCGCTCTTTATGTTTAAGCCCCCATTACTATACCAATCTGGTATAGGGTTATTATCATCGACATCGATGCTATCGTCCATAGATACTGGATAAGTAGTTTCAGTATCTATGTCCAGTAAATAAAAATTTTGGAAATCTAATATTGATGGCAAAGAAAGGGGTGTTTGTTTTTGTTGAGGTCCAATGATTTGTGCTTGTTGGGCTGCTCCTTTAAGTACTATACCTTCTTCTGCAGATGCCGCAAAATCAAGTAAACTCATACCTCTTGAAGTGTATATGGTAATGGCAGTATGAGAGCCATCTGTTCCTGTGGCAGTAGAGGTTATTATATAAGACATATCGGGGGGATCGATACTATATGATAAACATTGCATTGTAACGTGTAAGTCGTTGTCATTTAATCTTGCCAGGTCGTATTCTGGAGAATCACCTGCTATTTCCCCAGTTATTAGCTTCCATAGTGCGTCTTCAATCCCGGCTTCCGCAGCGTAATACTGACTCTGTCGCTCTTTAGTTAGCACGGTTGTTTTAAGGGTGGTCGAATTATAAGCCAGGACAGGAGCCAGTAATATTGCCCCCAGGAACAATAGAATCATAACCAGGGGTAGAATCTGCCCCTTTTCTCCTCTTTTCAATCTGCTTAATATTGTTATCTTATTCTTCATCTTATATCTCACCACTAAGGCCGGGGATGAATTTCATAGGTTCTTGTGTAGAGGTATTGGGGGTCTTCCGTTGCCGCCCATGCTTTGTCATCTTTAGGGGAGCTAATCGTGATAAACAGGGTATTTACATTATCAGTAGTATCAAAACTAACAGTTACCGAGGTAATATGCTGAGCTACGGTAGTATAAACTTCCGAATCCCCATTAAATTTAAAAGTACGTATAAGGTCGGTACCGGTATCGCCACCAAGTTCATATTTATAGTAGTATTTATCACGAGTAACATTTTGGTCGTACCATATTAATTCCAAAGGCCACAGTGTTGGTGCATATAAAGTATGTGACGCATCAGCCATCAGAACATCGCGGCTCATCCATTCGCCGGCGTTTCTGACGTTATTCATCGCGGTATTGTGGTTGTTACTAAACAGGCTCCCCTGAAACACTTGAGTAATACTCATTACCACTGCAGTACCTAAAATCCCGACGATAGCTAAGACTATAACCAGTTCAATTGTGGTAAAGCCTATATTACAATTTAAAGTACGGTATTTCATTAATTTCATGGAATTTGTACCTTATATACGGTTAGGGTATGCAATATTTTATATGTAGTTGTATCATCGCTCGGGTCTTCCGGGTCCTCTCCCACGTCTATAATTGGTACCGCAATAACCAGTTTTATTCGTTGAATACCGTTTATACTGGCATCATACTCGCCGTCTATTGTATTCCAAGCATAACCGACTACACCTGGGATTAAAGTAGAATCATCTTCATTATAGCTCATAATTGTGTAGGGAGAGTCGGGAACAATTGCAGTATAAATCCCATCGTTTTTATAAGATTGATGCTGCAAATCCTCCAATTGTCTCTGAGCAATAGTCATGGCTGTTGTCTGTCCGTCGGCCACAGCATTAGCCCTGAAAGCTGTTCCCAATCCGGAAATGATAGCCAGACCCACAATGCCCAGCAACACAATGGCTATCAATACTTCGATGAGAGTCATGCCGGTTTCGGTATTTCTAATCAGCCGCTTTGTCTTCCTCATCCCATCATCCTGTGGGGTAGTGAAGTTATAAACTAATTTGCCCATAGACACCATACATAGCCGATATCATAGCGACGGCCACAAAGCCGATAATCAGAGCAATGCCGATTGTTAAAACCGGTTGAATCATCCCGACCATGGCACTGGTACGGTCGTCGGCTTCCTGTTCATAGCTAAGAGCGACGGTAGTCAGGGCGGTATCCAGGTTACCGGTCTCTTCTCCTACGCCGACCATCTGTACCATTAAAGGTAAAAACAACGGATTACGGGACATCGGTTTGGAAAGACCTTCACCGCGGATAAGCTGCTCCTGGACTTCGGTCAGGGCATTACTGAAGGCTTTATTACCGCTGCCGCGGATTGCCTGCGCTAGGATTTCCGGTAAAGGTAAACCGACTTTGAAAAGCAGTGACATGGTACGGCAACACCGCGATAGCTCATTAAGTATATTAACTCGGCCTAGAACCGGCAGATGCAGGGAAAGGGTATCCCACCATAACCTGCCGCCGGGAGTTCTGATATAGGCCCAAAGAGCTACCCCAATTATGGCTAAAACGATGATAATGTAAATAATATAGTGGCTCAGCCAGTCGGCGAGGCCCATCAAAATACGGGTGGCGAGGGGGAGGGTAGCCCCGAAAGAGGAGAACATTTGCACGAATGTCGGTAAAACAAAAATAGAAAGTACCGCAACGACGGCAATGGCTAAAACGAAAATCATAATCGGGTACGTTAGTGCGTTCTTAACCTTTTTACCGGTAGTGACCTCACGCTCCAGGTATTCCGACATCTGCCTTAAGACGACATCGAGGTTGCCGGCCTGCTCGCCGGCAGCCATCGCCTGGCAATACATGGTATTAAAAGTTTTCGGGTGTTTACTCAAGGCCGCGGAGAAGGATGAGCCGGAACGGATATCATGAATTACCTCCGTTAGTATTTTTTGCAATATCTTAACGGTGATTTGTTTCTGTAATAGTTCGAGTGAGCTGACCAAGTCGGTGCCGGACTCGAGTAATAGTGCCAACTGGCGGGAAAACATCAGAACATCTTTAGCTCCGGCGGAGTTTTTAGTAAGTGTAAGACCGCCGAAATTAATGAATGGAGAGACCTGTTTGAGATTAATGACCTGATATCCGCCGAAATTCAAAGCCTGAGCGGCAGCTTCCTGAGAAGCCGCTTCCAGTTTACCCTTTACGAGTCTGTTGTCCTTGGTATAGGCCGTATAAGTGTATTCCATATTACGTTTTTAAACCTTTAATAATATCTAATATCACTATTTTACTACATAGTGTCCAGATGTACTAGTAGAGTGATAATAATAATTTAAACATAAATCGACTCTGTAATCCACATTAAGTCAACAGTATTATATGGTTTTTCATATAGATAGTATATCATAATAACCAAAATAACAATGAACATTTGAGAGTGGTGACAGTCTAATAATGAATAAAAGTTAAGAAAAGGTTACAAAGTGGTTAAAAACACTTAACCGGTAGAATATTAGAGGCTGGTGGTGTATGCGGCACGTAAGACTTCCGTTGGGGTGGTGATACCCATCTTAACCTTCATCATGCCGTCATGCATCATGGTATGCATGCCTTCTTTAATAGCTATGGTGCGCATTTCACTGGCCGGGGCACTATTAGCAACCAATATTTTCATTTCATCGCTTAATATTAGGATTTCAAAGACGCCGACCCGGCCACGGTAGCCCGTATAAGAGCAGTTTTTACAGCCGGTCCCATAAGGGAATCTGACCCGTTTTTCGCCGGTTTCTCTTTCGTAAACCATCTGTTCCAGAGGAATAGCATCCGTCATACGCTGGCAATCCGGGCACAGGCGGCGTACCATACGTTGCGAGACCACTCCGATAACTGACGAAGCTGCCATAAACGGCTCGACGCCAAGGTCGATTATCCGCGATAGAGCACTGGTTGTATCATTAGCGTGCATTGAGGTTAACATAAGATGGCCGGTAAGGGCGGCCTGTACGGCGATTCCCACCGTTTCGCCATCGCGGATTTCACCAACCATAATTACGTTAGGGTCAAGGCGGAGAATTGACCTGAGTCCGGAAGCGAAGGTTAAACCGGCCTGAGGGTTAACCTGAATCTGGTTAATATCTTTAATACGGTATTCGGCCGGGTCTTCTATAGTAATAATGTTATTCTTCTGAGCATCGATATTGTTGATAGATGCGTAGAGAGTGGTAGTCTTACCGGAACCGGTCGGGCCAACAATGATGACCATGCCATAGGGTACTTTTAGCATACTTTGGTATTTTTCCAGGGTATCCGGTAAGAAACCAAGCTGCGGGAGCTCCATAATAGCCAGAGATTTATCCAGCAAACGCATTACGCACATCTCGCCGTATACCGTTGGAACGGTCGCTACCCGGATATCAATCTGCCGGTCTTTAGTAGTAAACGTGAATTGTCCGTCCTGAGGATGGTGGGAATCAGCGATATTTAATTCCGAAAGTATTTTAACCCGGGAAATCATCGCCCGGTGGATATTAAGGGGTAAAGACATCATATCGTGGAGTGTGCCATCAATGCGGTAGCGTATCCGCAAGCGGTTTTCTTCCGGCTCGATATGAATATCGGAAGAACGAGCTTTAGCCGCCTCATCGATAATCATGTTTAGAGCCTGGACTAGCGGGGTATAGCTGGCCATATCGATTTCCAGCTTTTCGTCGATATCTCCTTTAGACGGGCTGGAGATGAAAGATACCTGCTTTTCAATTTCGCTGTAACCCTTATAGTTCGAATCGATAGACGCCCGCACGTCCTTAGGGTCGGCACCTACAGGTTTAACTCTTTTACGGCTAATGGCGGCGATAGCTTCCATCGCAAAGATATCAGAGGGATT
This sequence comes from Dehalococcoidales bacterium, assembly GCA_016927955.1. Lineage (GTDB taxonomy): Bacteria > Chloroflexota > Dehalococcoidia > Dehalococcoidales > JAFGLR01 > JAFGLR01. Next base: position 1,837 of record JAFGLR010000017.1, on the reverse strand, counting down.
CGCCATGCCGACTTCCAGTATATTATTGTTAAGAGTCAGAGGAATTACGTTATAACGGCGAGCGATTACTTCTGGGATTAGTTGTAACGCATCCGGTTGGGGAGTGAGTTTAAGTGAAGATTTCGGTTTGACCATCAGAGATTCAATTATTTTTTTGGCTTCTTCTCCGGCGGAAGTAGTCGGTTCCTCAACTCGAGTACCGAGTTCGAAAATCCTGATGCGCTGTTGCTCGGCAAATTGCCTGGCTTCGGGACTGAGTGCCGGGTCAGCAACTACGACCTTACTATCGATACCGGTATCATAGGCTTTAGTATCGAAAAGCGATATCCGGTCGAGAGGTATATTCGTATCGGAGTAGAAAAAGTCCACTCCAAGACTATGGGTGAAAAATTCCGCCCCGGTATAGGCTAAAATATCGAAGGTATATTCGACTCCCGAGCGTCCCTGGACTTTAGCATTTTCCTCAACACGATAGCCCCGGTCGCTCAAGACTTTGCTCAGTTGTTGTTTGTTAATAAATTTCAAAGGGTCATCAATCTTGGTTGGTTGTCTTTTTTGATTGAATATGCTATCCAGTTGTTTAGCTTCGAATACTTTAATCCGCCATTTCTGAGCTAACTGCTTGGATTCGGCTAGAAAATCAAATGGGGCAATCAGTATGCGTTCCTGAATGCCGACATCATAGGCTTTATTGGCGAAATTGAAAATGGTATTGGCTTCGGATTCTTTCCCCTGTTTGTCTCCGATACACACCGCGACGACGGAGTTGATAAGGCCATCATCTAAACGTCCGATTATATCGAACACATGCTCAATACCCGATTTACCCTGGATTTTAACATCGCTGGTTAACTTGTAACCCTGGTTCTTCAGGCATTCAGATAGTTTAGTGACAATATCGGTGCGCTTGGTATCTGGTTTATCGTTGGACATATTCTTTCCCTGTTGACAAGTATAGAATTATATCAAGATACTGTCAACGGCCTGCATGAATAGATTGATTTTATTTAGGGTTGAGAACAAAAATTAGCTTAGAAGCAATGACATCGCCGAAAGAGGATGCTGACTTTACTTTGAAAAAAGGCTAAAAGGTGCCGGATGTTAACCGAAGGATGGCCATTACACTATGGCTGAAAGTGTTTTTAAACAGTTTATATAGTAATAATCAAGTAGAAAGGTTTAATTATCCTGCTATGCGAGCTGTATTTTCTCATTGACTTTTTGGCCTTAACTGTTTTCAGATATTGTTTACACCCTTTATGTCATTTATCCGCAATACCCAGGTGTAATATTTCTCCGTATTATATTGGATTGACTCCATTATAACTATATAAAGAAGATAGTCAATATGCAAACTATCAACAGGTTGACTATAATATTAATAAGTGTTAAATTACCATTGAATCCTTACAGTGAAACAATTAGAATAAAAAATTCCAGGAATAAATAAATGAGTAAAACTAATACTAAAGCAGACATAAATATACTCGCCGACGAAATAAATAAACTAGGTTCTGATTCAAACTTTAACTTAGTACTTCAGCTAAGTATCGCAGGTCTGCTCCTTGATAAACTTTTAGACGTTGAATCCAGAAAAATCGGGCATAGTAAAAAACGATATCAAATTTTATATTTCATAATCCTGCATGGTGGTACTGTGAAAGCTACCAGTTTGAGCAAGGAACTATTTAATTCTAAACAGGCATTAACTAAGATCATAGATGGACTAGAGAAAGAAGGCTTGGTGGCAAGAAACTCAAAAAATAAAGACCGTAGAGTTAAAGATATTGTTATAACCAAAAAGGGTATAGAAGAAATAAAAAAAGCCTTACCACTT
>JAFGLR010000152.1 GCA_016927955.1 Dehalococcoidales bacterium | reverse complement strand
TTTAACCTCACCCCCGTATCAAGTACGGGGCAAGCCTTTAATTCCCTCGCCGCTTGCGGAGAGGGTAAAGAGGAAGGAAAATAATGGGGGAAAATTTCGCGTATTGTCATTCCGGCGAAGGCCGGAATCCAGGTATTTATGCAAATTACCAACGTGCCTATCGGGTTAACTCCTAAAAACCTTGTTTTAGGTTTACAATTTGTATATAACGTTTTGTCAAGTAGTTACTGTAAAACTATTATTTGGAGGAAAAAAAATGATACGAAAATTACTACCAAAAGACCGGATAACATTAGAACTCAAAGGCGATAGGGCGATAGCTGGAATATATGAAAAACAAGGTTATCGAGATTATGAGACATTTTACCTTTCAGACCTTCCGAACGATTTCGTCAGTCTCAACGACCTTAAAAGTTTTGGCATCAATAAAATTAACGTGGAGACCTGTAGAAGTAAAAATACTCTTTAATCCCTCTATTTCACCTGTACCATCAAAACTGTCTGTTGAAATATATTCTTGGTATTGCACAATGATATATTCCTTGCCCTTATCAGTTCTAGCTTTAAATCGGTCAATTTCTCGTACGCTCATCTTATCTCCCTAATAAAAAACTTGCGTTCATTATAACACGAATTGTCGAGTAGAAACCGCTCAATAATTATTAGTCGACAATAACACTACTTTAAGAGACAACCCGATAGGCATAATTACCAATTACTCGTTACTCGTTTTGTCATTCTGGAGGAAGCCGAAACACCAAATCCAGAGGCGACGAAGAATATGGAGATGGGTGGCCTGTGAAAAATACCATTGAGGAATCCGTTCCGTAGGGGCAATCCTCTGTGGTGCCCCTAAAGGCCGGCCTTAGGCCGGCTGCTACGATAATTAAACGTTTTTCAGGCTATAAGTTTATAAAGGGTATTTTGGGTGATATTGGTTAATTTACACTCTGCTCTGTCGAGGCTTCTACTTCAACAGTTTTTTGTGGTGCAGTTTTAGGCTTGGGAATTACTTTCGCCTTAGAGGGAAAACTTATTTTAATTGCTTCAATTTCTGTTAACGCAGACTCATTAAGGAGTCGTCTAATAGCACTCACTACATCTTCGGGTAAGAGCGTGATACCAGCCGCCCTTTTTAATTCACGTCTAATCAAGCCTATCGAGGGCTCCGATAGTATTACTTTTAGAATGTTTCTAGGAGTAAGTACATTTCTCTTCTGCCATAGCTGTTCGAGCGTGCCCCTTTTCATACATTTATAGCTGATTAAGTCAAATTTGTCAGCTAGAACTTGTAAGTCATCGGTCATCAATTGCCATTTTTCAATCAGAGTAGTCTGCGGCGGTTGTTCAAAGGAAATATGATAAAGCTGCCAATCTCGTCCGTTTGTTAATAGCACCCATTCACAACCGATATTAATGGCGTATGATGCCGCTTGCTTTAAATGTTTGGATGATAAATCTATGTTAACCTTCTTAATTTCAACCAGCATTGCCGGTTTTGCCTTGTCCCCGTTTTCGATTTGGATAGCGAAATCACAATGCTCCGTATCACCTACTCCGTGTATAGCATGTTCTCTGGTTATATGGCAAAAAACGTCATAGCCCATAATCTTATCGAAAAACCTCTCTATTCGCCTTCTGGTTTCCGCCTCGTTAGCATCTTTCTTTGATATGTCATCTATCATTGTGCGAGCTTCTAAAAGGGCTTTTTTCATCGCCTTATCGATTTTCTGTGCAACCATTATTTACCTCCTGATTTCATTAGACATTTCAGCAATGTAATAAATTTAATTATAAGTAATATTATTATGCCAATTTTACTACTGATTTTGTAATAACGCAATTATTTTGGGACAATTATTATTACTCTGCGTATAATTCATTTGACTATAATGTCTTTTTATTCTAAACTTGTCCCAAATATGACCGCTAAATATACGAACACTTATGCCTTTATCGATGGCAATAACCTGAAGCTGACTTTAGATTATTTAGGGTGGGACCTGGACAATAAATAATTCCGGGTTTACCTTAAAGAAAAATACGGCGTCATAAAGGCATATTACTTTATCGGGTATATGCGGGAAAATGAGAGTCTTTACACTCATCTTAGAGAGGATGGCTATACCGTAGTTTTCAAAGAAGTCCTGAAAATAATAAATGAAGCAACCGGTGAGGTTACCATAAAGGGAAATGTCGATGCCGAGCTGGTTTTACAGGCAATGATTGATTTGGAGAACTACCGGCAGGCTGTTCTCGTTAGCAGTGACGGGGATTTCGCCTGTTTGGTGAAATACCTTGTATCGATAAACAAACTATTGACTGTGTTGGCACCCTGTGAAGCCGGATGCTCTCATTTACTGGTTAAGTCGTCGCAGGGTCGTGTGGCGTATGTGGATAAATTAAGAAAGCTATTAGAATATAGGCCCTTAAAATGAAAAGAACCCTGTAAGGACAGAACCTTAAAGGGCGCTTTTCGTCTTGATACGTTTGTAATTATACCATTTTTGTCAATACTCTTTCAATTCTATTTTTTCGCTACGGTAATAAATTCCTGGATTCCGTATCGAGTACGGAATGGAAGAACTAACCACCCCACCTGGATTCCGGCCTTCGCCGGAATGACAAATGGAATTACCGGGATTCCGTGACGGGTACGGAATGGAAGAACTAACCACCCCACCTGGATTCCGGCCTTCGCCGGAATGACAAAGGGAATTACCGGGATTCCGTGACGGGTACGAAATGGAAGAACTAACCACCCCACCTGGATTCCGGCCTTCGCCGGAATGACAAAGGGGAAGGGGCCGGAATGGACGAATGGAGTAATGGGTAATTTGTAGTTTGTAGTTAGATACGCAATTTATGTTTGAATATTAGTCCGTTGCTATTTCACAAGACTTCAGCAACGTGAACACGCTATAATAGAAACAGAACATTTACTGTTTCGATTATCCAATGCTAAACGTATCAAACATATCCAAATCTTTCGGTGA
>JAFGLR010000151.1 GCA_016927955.1 Dehalococcoidales bacterium | reverse complement strand
TAAGCATACCCGGAATGTCATTGAAGAATGGGGGAGGGGTTATAACGAAGTCAGACCACATAGCTCACTAGACAATCTGACACCGGAGGAGTATGCTTAAAAAAACGGCTGGATTCTAACGACAAGTGTAGCTAATCATGGGGTAGGATAAAAGAAGCCATAACAAACCAGTAATTATATATTATAGATAATCTTGTTTTGGGTTAGGAGAAGAAAAAATATGGGTGATATGCTCAAGGGTAAAGTTGCGGTAGTTACCGGCTCGGGGCAAGGGATCGGGAGGGCAATCGCTATCGGGCTAGCGGGGGAAGGTGCTAAAGTAGTAACCAATAACCGCAAGCCGGGGTCTACCGGTTATGCTATTATGAAAGATACTTCGATTAAAACACTTAGCCACGAGAAAAAGGAATGGTTGCAACGCGAAGCCGAAGCTGCGACCGGAGATGCCGGAACAACTGCTATAACCATAAAAGACCTTGGCGGTGAAGCGATACCTTTTTTTGGCGACGTTTCCAATTTCGAGGTAGCCCGCAAGCTTATACAGACTACTGTAGATAGCTTCGGGAAGATTGATATACTGGTGAACGTTGTCGGAACATTCGCCTTCAGCAATATATGGGAGATGAGTGAAGAGACCTGGGACCACGTTAACAGCATCAAGCCTAAAGCCCATTTTAACTGCATCCGGCATGCCCTGCCTTTCATGATACGACAGAAGTGGGGTCGAATAATAAATTGCACCTCGACAGGCTTTGCAGGAGGCGGCGATGCGACTAATTATGCTACGGCTAATGCCGGAGTGTTAGGGTTGACCTATGGTGCGGCTAAAGAATTATATAAGTTTGGTATTACTTGCAACGCCTTTGCTCCAGAAGCCATGACGAGAGCTACTTTTGAACTGAAGGCGCGTATAATGGCAAACCCTGAGATAATATCCAATTTAGATGCCAATTCTCGCAGGTTCGCATCAATGTTAGATAAGACTCCAGGACCAGAAAACGTGGCACCATTCATTGCTTATCTAGCTTCCGACGCAGCAGAATATATTAGCGGGTCGGTGTTTTTCGTTTCCGGAGCGAACGTTGGCATATTCTCCGATATGGAGATTAAGAAATCGATTAATAAGAAAGATGGGAGCATGTGGACCGCAGAAGAGTTGAAACAGCAGGTGCCTCAAGGGCTGCTAGTCGGATATCGTAGCACCGCCGCCCCTCAAGAGCAAAGTTATCCGTGAGAAAATAGTGGTCATATATCCAAACAATACGGTTCACCTCTTTAATTATAATGATATCGAGTGAGTAGACTGCTCTTTTATAAGAGACTAGAGGTAAAATTAGATGTATGATTCGCAGACATCATTTCAATAAAATGGTGTCATTAATAAGGAAATAGTTACTCGGTTAAAGTGGATCAAACACATCATTTGAAATCGCTAAAGACTGCCCCCGCTTCCTGGGTGTAACGTGGGGGCCTAATCCGTACCTCATCAAGTAATCATACTACGATACTGGTTGCGTAATAACCGACCTAAGCTACGCCATTTTGTAATAGAGAGGCAACAATCCCTCTGACTTCTTCCTTTGCCTGAGATTCCCGCAAGGGCTTTCCTTCTAAGCTGGTTTCTGATAATACAGGATCGTTGTGTATAGTACCTATTACCTTTACTCCTGTCTTATTGAGTCGTTCCTGTAGCTTCTCTTTGACGGCCTGAGACGGAATTTTGTTAAGGACAGCCCAAACATCACGTATCCCGCTCTGACGAGCAAGTATACTGATTTTCATAGCTAGTGCTGCCGATTCAAAAGAAGGTTCTACGGGTATCAGGACAACGTCAAGGCTTTTATCGACACCTCGTCCAAAGTGCTCTACGCCTGCTTCCATATCAACAAGTACAATCTCATTCTCTTTTAGAATAAGCTTCTCCAGAAATAACTTGATTACTTCAGCCATAGGGCAAGAGCATCCTTCGAAAGCTGTGGTAATCTTACCGACGGTCATTAGCTTTAAATTATCATTCTCAACGATATATTCGCCGGGAACTTCCTCAAGAATGAAATTATCCCGTTTAAGCCATTCACTCTTTCGCTCGGTCTTGGCGTTAGCAGACCGCCTCTTAATCTCTTCCGAGACTTCTTTTTCTCCGCCGAATAAATCCATAAGGGGCTTGGGTGATTGATTAAAGCCAAGCATCCTGTAGAGTCCCGGGTTCGACTCATCTGAATCTATTGTAAATACGGTGTAGCCTTTCTCGCTCAAGACATATGATAGAAGACTGGTAAGAGTACTCTTACCAGTCCCGCCTTTTCCTGAAATTGAGATCTTTCTCATACTCGTACTTGTCCCTATTCTATCCTATTTTATAGGCGATCAGAAATACGTCAGTTTCGCGGCTCGAGTTTTATTTTCGAATGTGTAAAATCAATATTCTTGATATCTGCCGCTATCTCCTTTTCCTCCCCAAAAATCGTCCTTAGCAGAAGCTTCCCATTCATTATCTCCAAGGATGCCACAGCTTCAACGAGGAGCTCATCTTTCTCACCATCCTTAAGATACGCCTTCGCTAAACACATATATTCTCCTCCGACCTTCCAAGCCTCATAGATTCTCCTCTTTAACTATCTTCAAGGCCTTCTGGAAATTTTCAACAGCGTTATTTATATGCTTGATTCCGTCTAAAATAGCTTTTTGAGCTTCAACCGACCCAAGTTCTTTTACCTTCTCAGCTATCTCATAAAATTCCGAAACGTGTTCCGTTTCATGTTCTACCATATGGCTTAGCAGTATTTTGTATTTATCGTATTCGTCTACCATTGATGTATTCCTTTCATCCATTTATTAAATTACTATCATGTCTAGAGATGTGCAACCTATTTCATTGTATTCGATTGCCCCTATATTATAGCTAATATCAAGATTAATCAAATTACCTTACTTGAATACCCGACCTTATGAGCCAAATCAGGTCTGGGTTAGCGATATAACCTATATGCCAACCGATGAAGGCTGATTATTCCTGGCTGGTTATAAGGTTCTCATTACTCATGAAATCGTAGGTTATACCATAGGAGAGCGGCTAACTAAGCATCTGGTAAGACATTCTTTACTTAGGGCTATGGCAGCCAGACGTCCGGTTAAGGAACCCCTGCATCATTCTGATCGTGATAGCCAATATTGCTCTTCTGAATACCGGAATATACTGGCACAATTCGGATTAGAAGTCTCAATGAGTGGAAACGGGAATTGTTGGATAATGCACCCTTTGAGAGTTTTTGGGGGGAGGGGTAACCCTAAAGCAGGAGCCAATACATGACCGCCATTACCATAGCAGAGGGGAAGCGATAAGGGAACAGATTATATTGAGCTGTTCTATAACCGGCAGCGGATACAGGCAAAACTGGGATTCGTATGGCCGGCAGTATATGCTAGAAAATACTATTCTATACTGGATTACCGGTAGTTTGAAAAGTATGGTGTCCACTTTTAACATCCGACCTCAACTGGATAATATTTATAATCAATAAGTGGGAACGATATTTCTAATAATTAACTTTATCTTTTCCTTTTAGACCCAATATCGTTCTAGCTTCATCCGGTGTCGCTACTTCTCTACCCATATCTTTCACGACCCTGACTATTCTTTCTACCATCTCGGCATTACTTTTTGCCAGTTTGCCCTTTTCGATATAAATATTGTCTTCAAATCCAACGCGTATATTACCGCCTAACATTATGGCTAACGGGGCGACATTGAAAATTTCCAATCCGGTGGCAATCAACGACCAGTGATAATTACCGGCGCCAAAGAGCCTTTCCGCTGTATTTTTTAAATGTAAAATATCCGAATAGTGCGAACCGATGGCACCCAGTGGTCCGGTTACAAACTGCAGCCAGACCGGCGGTTTTAAAAGCTCCTGTTTGTAATAAAAAGCCGCGTTGTAAATCTGGCTTATATCCCAACATTCACACTCTGGCTTAGTATTAGCTTCTACTAACGTTTTTGCAAATATATCGAGTTCCCTATAACTGTTTTGCATAATATGAGTTTCATTTAACCTGAGGAAGTCTTTTTCCCATGCGAACTTATAATCGGAGTCTTTATATTTTTTAGCTATGAAGCTGGCATTAGTACAAACCGGTCCCAGGTTAAATGAGGCGAGTTCCGGCTTGTATACTCTGGCGGGTTCGATTCTCTGCTCTGCATTCATTTCCGGAGACCCGCCGCTGGTAATACCGACAATTACGTTACTTCTATTTTTTATATCTTTAATAACTTTTTCATAGAGTTCTAATTTAGAACTGGGCCTACCGTCCTCAGGGTTTCGGACGTGAATATGAACGGAAGCGGCACCGGCTTCGCAGGCTTTTACTGCTTCGTCTGCAATTTGTTCCGGCGTTATCGGTAAATAAGGAGTCTGCGTGGGGACTACAATACTACCGGTAACGGCACATGTTATAATGACTTTTTCCAAGGTTTTTACCTCCTAGATATATCAATATTAAAAAACCGGATTATAAATTCCAGCAGGCCGAATATTCCAAGAAAATCGAATAATTTAGAATTTTTACCAGTCTGCGATAAAAGGTATACGACCAATCATTACTTAATAAGCACAATTACCAACGGTTGCATCTGGGGAATGATATTCTTATCCTGGATTACTAAGCAATATTACCTATGAAATTTTGTAATGATATTATAGCAGCTCTTTATTATTTAACGCCATTTTGACTAACTATGAAAAGATGGTAAGGATTGTTAAATGTTGAAAAAGAAACTCAATATTTTAATTAGTTAGAAAGACGTTAAAAAGCCGGATATCCATTATGAATTCATAGTTAATTTATGATATTATCGATAACAAAACTTATAAGGAGGTTAATATAACAATGATAAAATCTACTGCTATCATAGACCTGCCGAATTTCATGAACGATATAGCGGAGCAGGAGCGGTGGTATATACGCTATCACGCCCCGGAGGCACTTAATAT